>NZ_JAMYJY010000212.1:0-1262 GCF_024136985.1 Haloferax sp. AB510 | reverse complement strand
TCTATCTTTCTTCGAGGAGAGAATTTCGCCGTTTACGGCGGGAGTGAACCCGGCACTTCCTACGCAGTCCACCGTCGATGGCAGGCTGGATATTCCACGCCAATCCGTAGGATTAAGTAAATATTCCTACATAGGCTATGTATGGCGATTCAGGTCACTCGCACCTACGTTGGTTCCATCCAGAACCACCAACAGGTCTGCGATGGCCTCGACTCGCTCGGAGATTCTGCCTCGAAAATCTGGAACGTCGCACGATGGACAGCAGACCGCGTGTGGGACGAGGTTGGCAAAATCCCAAACGAAGGTTCGCTCAAATCGTACATGAAGAACCAAGCGTGCTGGAAAGACTTGAACGCACAATCCAGTCAGAAAGTCATCGAAGAACTTTCTGACGCTTTCCAGTCATGGTTCGACCTGCGACGCAAAGACTCGAAGGCGAATCCGCCCGGCTACCGAAAACACGGCGACAAACGACCGCGTTCCACGGTCACGTTCAAAGCAGACGGGTTCAAACACGACCCCGAGAACAATCGGGTTCGACTCTCGAAAGGCTCGAACCTCAAAGAACACTGGTCAGACTTCCTACTCTGCGAGTACCAGACTCGCCCCGACGTTGACCTTTCAGAAGTCAACTCGGTGCAGAACGTTCGTGCCGTCTGGAACGGAGACGAATGGGAACTGCACTTCGTTTGCAAAGTCAGTCTCGAAACCAACGACTCAGCAGGCGACAAGGTGGCAGGAATCGACCTTGGCATCAAGAACATCGCCACGGTCGCGTTCCCCAATGAATACGCCCTGTACCCCGGCAACTCGCTCAAGCAAGATAAGCACTACTTCACGCGAGCAGAGTACGATACCGAGGGTGAGAACGGCCCGTCTGAGAAGTCGATGTGGGCACGTCAAAAACTGGCTGACCGTGAGTCACACTTCTACCACACACTGACGGACACCATCATCACGGAGTGTGTTGAGCGCGGTGTTGGTACGCTTGCAGTGAGCTGGCCTGAAGACGTTCGAGAGTCTGACTGGGGCAAGACCGGCAACAAGAAACTCCACACATGGGCGTTCGACCGTATCTACCAGTACCTCGAATACAAAGGCGAGATACGTGGGGTTGAGGTGCTGAAAGAGAACGAGTGGAACACCTCGAAGACGTGTTCACGGTGTGGAGACGACACGAAAGGGAACCGGAAACATCGTGGGTTGTACGTCTGTCAGTCGTGTGGGTTGGTCGGAAACGCGGATTGCAACGGGGCGGAGAA
>NZ_JAMYJY010000211.1:0-1278 GCF_024136985.1 Haloferax sp. AB510 | reverse complement strand
TCGACACCGCCCGCGAACTGTTCGCCTGAATACGGCCGCGTTCCCGTTTTCGCGACTATCCCGCCCCCAATACATTTGTTCCGCTGACACGTCGTCGGAGCGTATGCTTCAGTCGCTGACCAGTTTTCTCGTCGAGACGCTCCGGGAGACCGTCGCGGAGTTCGGGACCGCGGTGCAGGACGCTGCGCCGAAGGTGCTCACCGCGGTCGTCTTCCTCGCGCTCGCCTACGTCGGCATCAGGCTGATACTGCTCGTCGTCCGGGGCGTGCTCGACGGACTATACCCCGAAGAACAGGACCTCGTGGTCGAGCTCGGCGTCGCCGTCGCGGGCGTGTTCCTCTGGTTCGGCGCGGCGCTCGCGCTGTTGAACATCGTTGGGATGACCGAGATTGCCGCGAGTCTCGGTACCGCGACCGGCTTCATCGCGCTGGGCGTCTCCTACGCGCTGTCGAACATGATAGCCGACACGGTGGCGGGCGTCTACCTGCTTCGGGACCCCGATTTCAACCCCGGCGACCGGGTGAAATCGGACCCGGTGACGGGGACGGTCAGCTCCATCGAACTCCGCAAGACGCGCTTCGAGAACGACGAGGGCGACACCGTCGTCGTGGCGAACCGCGACGTCGAAAAGAAGTGGACGAAGTACGACGCGGTGGCGACCGAAGACGCGTCGCCGGCCGACGCGACCTAAGCGTCGAATTCGGCCGAATCGCCGGCCCCGGAATCCTTTTACGGCGCTCGGGCGTAGCCCCGACGAACACCAATGGGCATTGGCTCAGACATGTATCGTCAGCAGATAATGGACCACTACAAGAACCCCCGGAACCACGGTCGGCTGGAATCGCCGACGTTCACCCACACCGGGGAGAACCCCTCCTGCGGCGATACGATTACGATGGACGTGCAGCTCGCCGACGACGGCGAGACCATAGAGCGCGTCGCGTTCTCCGGCGATGGCTGTGCCATCAGTCAGGCGTCCGCGAGCATGCTCACCCAGCGACTGCCGGGCACGACGCTCTCGGAACTGGAAGCGATGGACACCGACGACATCACCGAGATGCTCGGCGTCGACATCTCGCCGATGCGCATCAAGTGCGCCGTCCTCGCGCGACAGGTCGCACAGGACGGCGCGAAGATTCACGACGGCGAGATAGAAATCGAGCAGACGAAGACCGAAGACGGCGACGACTGAGCCGGATTCGGCCGGCAGCGCCCGCGACGACCCGTCGAACCGTCGAACCGTCGAACCGTCGAACCGTCGAACCGTCGAACCGTCGA
>NZ_JAMYJY010000210.1:0-1292 GCF_024136985.1 Haloferax sp. AB510 | reverse complement strand
CGCGGTCGACGTGTGCGGCGAGCGAGGCCGAAAGCGGGTCGTCGTCGCCGTGTGCGGCGAACGCGCTGGCCCGCTCGACCGAGGGCTCGATCCGCATCCGGAGTGCGATACGGCCGACGAGTTCCGGCGCGTTCCCGAGTGCCCGCGTCCGGCGGAGCGTCGCCAGCCAGACGGGGAGGGTGTGAACCGCGTGGGCCGCACCGAGCGCGGCCGCGAGCGCGACGAAGACGACCGTCACGGTCGGAAGCCGAGCGAGGAGAGCGACGACTCCGCCGAGCAATCCGGCGGGGGCGGCCGTGCCGTAGCCCGCGGCGACGACCGTCTCGGGAGCGAGATTCGAGCCGAGGAACGCGAGCGACCGGCGGAGTTCGTCGCTCGGTTCGGCGTCGATGGAGTCGGGCGAAAGCCGTGCGAGCGTCGTCGTGGCCGCGTGAAGTATCCGGGTCGAAGCGGCGTCCGCGCTCGCGCTCGTGGCCGTGTCCGGGTTCAGCATCCCGAACCACGCTCCGCGCGGGCCGCGGCGAGGTCGTCCGGTGTCGTTCGTCCCGTGTCAGCCAGCGATTCGAGACGCGCGGCGCGGGCGTCGAGCGCGTCGAGCACGTCCGCGTACGACTCGCCGGGGTGGGCCACGGATTCGACCGCGAGACTGTCGCCGCGGGCGACCGACCCCGTGGGTTCGAGGGCGCGCCCGTCGTGTTCGAACAGCGGCTCGAACGCGGCGTCGTCACCGACGGGGCGGACCTCCTCGACGCGGGCGACGCGGTGTGCGTCCGCGTGTTCGCAGGTGACGACGAGGTCGGTGGCGGCGAACGACGACGCCGGGACGCCGAGGTCGGAGACGACGCGCTCGCGCACGTCGGCGGCCCCGTCGCCGTGAATCGTCCCGAGGACCGCGTTGGCGTTCGCGCCGACGCGCATCGCCTCGTAGAGGACGGCGGCCTCCTCGCCCCGGACTTCACCGAGTGCGAGCGCGCCGTCGCCAAGTCGGAGCGCCGCGTGGAGCGCCTCCTGCGGCGTCGGTTCGGGGCCGCCGGTCGTGTCGGTTCGGAGCGACTGTACGTCGCGGTCGGCGTCCAGTAGGGTCGACGCCGGCAGTTCCGGCGTGTCCTCGATGAGTACCGTGCGAACATCGCGCGGGAGCTCCCACAGGAGCGACCCGAGGAATGTCGTCTTGCCGGCCCCACGGGAGCCGGCGACGAGGACCGACGCACCGCGCTCGACCGCGAGCGAGCAGAGCGCCGCGGCGTCGGCCGACAGCGTCCCGTTGGCGACGAGCGCGGGGAGCGTCAGCG
>NZ_JAMYJY010000020.1:0-42661 GCF_024136985.1 Haloferax sp. AB510 | reverse complement strand
CTCGGCGCTCTACGGGGCGGCGACGCTGGCCGCCGCCGACGGCGCGGACGCCCTCGACACCGAGTACGTCTGCGCCGGCATCGACGCCGTCCCCGACGACGGCTGTTCGCTCGGGCGCGTGTTCGCGCTCCCCGAGAGCCGCCGTCGCGTCCTCCGGGCGTTCGTCGCGCTCGACGACGAAGAGACGGCCTCCGTCTCGACGGCGACCGAGAACGTCGCCGCGTCGCCGCGCGTGTCGCTGTCGCCCGCGACCATCCGACGCGTCCTCTACGAACTTTCGGACCTCGGCATCGTCCGCCGCGTCTCCGACGGCGACTCCACCGACGGGCCGGGCCGGCCGGCGACGCGCCCCGTCCCGAACTTCTCGACGCTGGCGTTCCGCGGGCTGGACGACGCCGAGCGCTGAGCCGTGGGAGGTGGCGACCTGCGCGCCCCCCGCGACCTACGAGAGCGACGACCCGCTCGGGCCGTCCTGCGGCGCGCTTCTCCCCGACCGCTGAATCTTTTTCCCCCGTCTCCCAACTCCGGGTATGGTTCCGCCGCTCGTACTCGACATCGACGGGACGCTCACCGACGCGCAGGGCCGCCTCGACCCGCGCGCGTTCGAGGTGCTCCCGACGTGGGACGCGCCCGTCATCCTCGCCACCGGCAAGGCGTTTCCCTATCCGGTCTCGCTGTGTCACTACCTCGGCCTCCCGCAGACGGTCATCGCGGAGAACGGCGGGGTCGTCCTCGCCGACGGCGAGGTGACGTTCACCGGCGACCGCGAGGCCGCGCAGGCCGCCGCTGACGAGTTCGTCGCGCGCGGCGGCGACCTCGGGTGGGACGCCGCAGACACCGCGAACCGCTGGCGCGAGACCGAGATTATCGCCCGCCTCGACGCCGACGAGGCGCTCCTCCGAGAGGTCGCTGACGAGTTCGACCTCGAAGTTATCGACACCGGCTACGCGTACCACATCAAGACTCCGGGGGTGGAGAAGGGCGTCGGCCTCGAACGCGTCTGCGAGACGATGGGCTACGACCCGGCGGCGTTCGTCGCCGTCGGCGACAGCGTCAACGACGCTTCGACGTTCCGCGTCGCCGGTCGCTCGTTCGCCGTCGCCAACGCGGACGACGTGGCCAGGGAGGCCGCCGACACGGTGCTCGAACAGTCGTACATGGACGGCACGCTCTCGGTGCTCGAATCGCTCCGGGAAGAAGACGCGGCGTAGCGGCGTAGCCGACGACCGCGCGCGCAGTTCGTCGGCGTCTCAGGCCGGCTCTTCGAAGGGAGCGAAGCGGCCGTTGATGTCCCACTCGTGGATACAATAGGGGCTTCCGACCCGTTTCTCGCCGTCTTCTTCGGCGACGACCCACGTCGCGGCGTCGTCGTCCCAGCGTTCCACCCGACCGCAGCGCTCGCAGACGCGTCGCGTCGGTCGTCGAAGTTGGGGTTCCATACGTGTGAGACTGACTGCCGGGCAAAAAAGCCCATCGCCGTCGGCAGTTTCGCGGTCGGCCCGCTCGGCACCCGACGCTCGCCGCCGGAGCGAACCCACCGGGACAGTTGTGTACGCGCCGAACACGCATCTTCCGGAACCGATGGGACTTACGGGCCGGGGCGCGGAATGCATCCATGGGCTTTCACACCTTCGACGCCGACAGGGCGGCGAAACTCGACGACTCCGCGCGGTTCCGATTCGCCTCCCGAGAGGAACTGCTCTCGCACCTCGGCGTCGCTCCCGACCGGGTCGTCGCCGACCTCGGCAGCGGCACCGGTTTTTACACCGACGAAGTCGCCCCATACGTCGGCACGCTCTACGCGGTGGACGTACAGGAGGTCATGCATGACTACTATCGCGAGAAGGGAGCACCCGACAACGTCGAGTTCGTCACGGCCGACGTGGCATCGCTTCCGTTCGACGACGACCACCTCGACGCCGCGTTCTCAACGATGACCTACCACGAGTTCGCCACCGACGACGCGCTCGCAGAACTCGCCCGCGTCGTCCGTCCCGGCGGTACCGTGGTCGTGGTCGATTGGTCCACATCCGGGTCGGGGGAGGACGGGCCGCCGCTCGACGAGCGCTTCGGTCTTGGCGACGCGACCGACGCGCTCGAATCGGTCGGCTTCACCGTTTCCCACGGTGAGACGCGCCGCGAGACGTTCGTCTGCGTCGCCCGGCGCTGACACGACCGACAGGGCAGATGGGATATTTTCTCACAAGAATTGTAATCTAAGGTGCTATGTGGTGGATATAGTTCCACCTCCCGAACTAATGAGGTTGTAAATATTAACATACTAGAGTAATTTGTTGAATATCAGGACAACGCTTACCACGAGAACCGTGCCAACTAATAACATGGCATTACATAATTCAGTCATCGACGACTATCACCCGACAGAGGGGTACTACGAGTGTCGCTCCTGTCGCACGCGGACGGTCAGTGGGTCTCACCTGTCCGAGTGTCCCGACTGCGGCGGGTCGGTTCGGAACATCGCCGTCGCCCGCGAGTGAGGGCCGCCGTCGCCCGCGCGAGTCCGTGAGCGTATCGCGTCCGAACAGCCAATCGACTTCCTTCTCACCGGGACGCCGCGGCCGTCCGCCGCGACGGCCCCGCTCAGGACTCGATGATTCCCGTGTACCGGTCGACGAGTAGGACAACCGCTGCGCCGACGACCGCGGCCACGGCGAACGCGGCGTAGAGCTCTGTCGTCCACGACAGCCCCGCGTCGACCAGTTCCTCGGTGCTCTTTACGACCGGCGCGCGGAGCGCCCCGACGATGAGGCTCACGAGGAACGCCAGCGTCGCTCGGCGGTGGTGTTCGAGCGCCCAGCGGACGACGTGCGCGATGCTGAACAGGCCGACGACGGCCCCGAGCATGAACGTGACGACGACCGTCCCCGGTTCGATGACGACCGACAGCGGCGCGCCGCCGACGACGTCGACGAGGCTGTCGACGAACGCGTTGAGCGTCGCGGTCATGTACTCGTACTGACCGAGAATCAACAGGAGGAGCGACCCCGAGACGCCGGGAAGAATCATCGCGCTGACGGCGATGCCGCCGGCGAACGCAATCGCGGGAAGCGAGTGTCCGGCGACCCCGGCACCCCCGCCCGAGGCGACGAAGGCGATGACGAACCCGGCGACGGCGGCCGCGATTTGTCGCGGGCCGTCAAGCGAGACCTGCGCGTACAGGACGACCGCCGACGCGGCGATGAGCCCGAAGAAGAAGCCGTAGGTAGGGATCGGTGCCTCGTTGAGCGCGATGTGGAGTACGCGCATCACGGTCACGATGGCGGTGGCGATACCCGCACCGAGCGCCAACAGGAAGCCGATGTCGACCTCGCGCATCGCCGCGACGGCGTCGGCCCGGCGTCCCGGGACGACGACGCCGAGGGCGCGCTTGATTCGACCGGGCGTGATGGCCGTCACCGCGCTGATGAGCCGTTCGTAGATGCCCGTGATGAGTGCGATAGTGCCGCCCGAGACGCCCGGAACGGCGTCGGCGGCACCCATACAGATGCCCTTCAGGTAGATGAGAAGCAACGAGAAACGGGGTGTCGCCCCGTCTGAGTTCCTCGACATTTCGTTGTCGGATGCTCTCTCGGGAAGGATATCAGTCCACCGCTCTGCGGACCGTCGCGCGAAAAAAGTGCGTGGAAACTGCGGACGGCGCGCGGACCGGTTCCGGTCCGAATCTACGCGGCGACCGAGACCGCGCTCGCGTCGACCGACGACGAGGTCGACGCCGACTCGTTCGTCTGCGAGTCGTTCGAAGCGGAGTTCTCCGTCAGGTCGAACTCCTGTTCGTTCCGTTCGAGGGTGACCGCCACGGCACCGTCTTCGGCACCGTTGACGAGGCCCTCCTCGACGGCGACGTTCTGCGCCTGGTAGCTGACGACGGTGTTGTTCCCGGCGAACGTCGTCGGGCCGGTGAACGTGTAGCCGCTCGTCGCGCGGACGCTAACGTTCGTGTAGCCGTTGTCCGGGCCGTACTCGCCGTAGCCGGTCGTGGAGTACGGGAGCGTCATCGTGAACTCACCGTCGGCGTCGGTCTGCGCCTGCTGCGTGTAGGTGAAGTTCGTTCCCGTGGTCAGGTCGCGCATCTGGACGCGCGCGGTCACCGTCGCGTTGGCCGGGGCACCGCTGCCTTCGACCGTCGCGCCGGGGACGCGCTCGAACGTCTTCACCCACGACGGGTTGTCGGGGACGAGCGCCTGCGGCTGGATGCCGTAGGTGTTCCCCTCGCGGACGAGCGAGTTCTGGTACGACCCCGAGCGGAGCGCCGAACTGTTCGAGGACTTCACGAGGCGGTAGTGTTCGAGGGCGGCGACGCGCTCTTCGGGGAACGTTCCGATGCCGCCGATCTGCGAGGTCGGGTCGTTCGCGACGTACTCCTCAGCGGCGGTCATGTTGTCGAACACTCTGACCGGCTGTCCGTCGGAGGGCGCCACCTTGAACGTGGTCTCGCCGTCGGCGGACGTTCGTTCTTCCCAGTCGACGACGATGGGCGACGCCTCACGGGCGCTGCCGTGGTACGCGTAGAGCCGAATCATCAGGCTCTCGTAGTACCGCTGGTCCTTGAGGTTCGACACGGCGGCGATTCTCGTCTGTCCGTCCTGTTCCTGCAGTCGGTACATCGGGCCGTAGAAGTCGGACGACGACACGTTCGACTCGTCGTAGAAGACGGTCGGGGCACCGAACTTGGAGTCGGTCGAGGCCATCTGCCAGTCGACCATGACGTAGCGGGTCTCGTTACCCTCCTCGCTCATGTCGGCGAGGACGTCGGAGGCCTGCGCTTCGTTCGGTGCGAGGAGGAAGTTCGCCGCCTCGGTCGCGCCCTGCTGGAACGGGTTAGCGTTCGGGATGCGCTCGCCGAGAACGGTTATCCAGTGACCGTAGTCCCACCACGACATGACGCCGTAGCTTCCCTCGGCGTAGTCGAAGTCGCTCGTCCGTTCGTAGGTTCCGTAGTACTCCATCCCGTTGGATGCGCCACCGAACTCTCCCTCTTCGGGCGTGTTGGTCTGCATCCACTCGAAGCTGTCCTGCCACTGCGTCACCGTGCCCGGGCCGGTCCGGGCGGACTCGATGGCGTTGTTGCTGGTGCCGGCGTTGCCGAGCTGAATCGGTACCACGAGCACCGGCGTGAGAACGAGAAGCAGGGCGATAGCGACGACCGCGACGGTTCCGAGCGACACGTCGTCGAGGCGGTCGGTGTCGGCGAGGTCGATGATGCCGAGCGAGAGCACCTCGCGGAGAAGGTACGCGTTCATCACCGCGACCACGACTGCGAGGTAGTAGTTGAAGCGGACCTGCGTGAAGGCGGCCGAGGTGATGATGGCCGCCCAGACGAGGACGAACAGATGTTCGCTCTCGTAGTCGGCCTGCAGCACCGCGCCGACGATGAGTGCGGTCACGATGGCGAGGCTGACGAGCGAGGATTCGAGGCCGAGGAGCCCGCCGATGCCGGCCGGGATGGCCGGAATCAGGAAGATGACGCCGAAGGCGGCGAGGCTGCCGGCAACGTAGCCGATTTTCCGGGTGTCACCGTCACGGACGAGCGGCTTGCCGACGAGCCAGATGGCGCCGACGAGGCCGGTGAAGAACGTGAAGCCGTACTCGGACATGATGCGCTCCGTCGCGGTCATGCCGGTGTTCTGGAGGACGTTCGCGGCGATGAAGGGCTGTGCCTCACCGATGGTGCGCGTCGCCGCACCGGCGCTGAAGCCGACGGTGCGGAGGAAGTTCACCGCGAGGCTGTCGAACACAGCCGGGAGAGCGACCGAAATGGCACCGATTGCGACGAGGCCGAGGACGGCGACTGCGGCGGGGTAGCCGCGGTCGTCGACGTCGGCGGACTCCCACCAGCGGGCCAGACCGGCGAGGACGACCGCGCCCGCGCCGACGCCGAAGGAGATGACCGGGTGGAGGAGACTGAAGTTCGTCACGCTGAACGAGAAGTCGGTCAGCGGGACGAACATCAGGAGGCCGGTGACGAGCATCGAGACCGCACCGACGAACGCGACGTGTTCCGGGGACTGCCCGCCGACGTAGTCGGCGACCATCTGGAGGACCAGATACAGGCCGAAGATGCCGACCAGAAGAACGCCCGGCGGCCACGCCCACATGTAGAGCGCCATGCCCACGCCCGCGAGCGCGGACCAGATAAGCGTGGAACGGAGGGCGTCGAAGTCGCGGGCGGCAACGAGTTCCCAGACGGGTTTCTCGCGGTTCGCCACCGTCAGGGCGATCATGACCGCGACGACCGCGAAGCCCTGGAAGAACGGCTCGGCAACGTTGTGGTCGGCGAAGCCGACGAGGCCGCGCTGGAGGAACGTCCCGGGGAGCAACGCGAGGATGACGACCCCGAAGATGCCGCCGAGGCGACCGCCGAGACGGCGGCCGATGAGGAACGTCGGGATGGCGACGAGCGCCCCGAAGACCGCCGGGGCGACGAGCAGCGTCTTGGCGACGAGGTCGGCCGACGGACTGCCGAGGCCGACGACGAGGGCGACCGTCGCGATAATCTGGTCGTAAATCGTCCCGAACTGGCCGACGCTCGTCCCGAACGGGAAGTACGTCCACGGGTCGAACGGCATCGTCGACGGCCAGTTTTGGACGGTGTACGTCACCTCACGGAGGTGGTACCAGGCGTCGTTCCCCGAAAAGAGGACGTCACCGTCCCTGATGAAATTGCTATACGACCGAAGACGGACGGCCAACATGGCGACCAGTATCACGAGGAGGGCGGGGACGTGATACCAGTCCTTAGCGAGGTCGAGGACCGATTTCGAGTCGGGGTCCTCGATGCGCTCTGTGTCTGCGCTCATCGCTTCGATGGACTGGGAAAACCCGCATAAGCCTTATGACTCGGTTTCATCGCCGAGACGGGCTATCTCCCGGTGAGACCAACAGTTCGTGGGTTCTCACGGTCGTCTAGTCGCGGTTTCGCGGCCGAACGAGCGGCGACCCGCGCCGGAGAGGCAGGGACGCAATCGCGGGATCGACGCGACCGGACGCCGGTAGTTCACCCCTCCAGCACGTCCTGTAGCGAGCCGTAGACCGTCTCTCTGAAGTGGCGGCTCACGACGATCAGCGACCCGAAGTACGTGACGACGCCGACCGCCAGCACCACCGACAGCCAGACCCAACTGGTGATGGTCACGACGTATCTCGTGGTGAGCTCGACGGCGGCGAACATGACGGCTCCGCTCGCGAACTGCGCGAGCATCGGTCTGGTGACCGCGACGCCGCCGAGGTGCCGGTGGGCGAAAAACTGGTACGCCGCGAGGACGAGCCAGTTTGTCAGCACCATCGCCGCGATGACGCCCAGGAGTTCGAACTGCCAGACGAGCGCGAACGACAGGATGAGGTGAACGGCCGTGGAGACGAGCCTGATTCGCAGGGCGACTTCCGGCCTGTCGATTCCCTCGACCGCCGCCTCGAACGCCCCGATGTACACCCCGGCGACCGGCGCTAACGTGAGGCCGACGAGCGCCGGCCCGGCGGCCGAGAAGTCGCCGCCGAAGACGGTGACCATCAACTCCCGCGGGATGGCGGCCGCGCCGAAGAAAATCGGAATCGAGAGCAGCCCCGCGTACGAGACCGAGTTCACGAGGTCCGCCCGTATCGGCTCGCCGCTGGACGAGACGCCGCTCGACTTCACGGACAGCGCGTCTTTTATCGACCCGCCCAGCATCGTGCCCGGCATGGATGCGGTCGCGGCCGCGGTGTAGATGCCGACCGGTCCCGCGCCGACCGCGAGCCGGAGGATGAGCACGTCGAGTTGGGAGTCGAACGACCGGAGTAGCTGGGTCGGAACGTTCCACTTACCGAACTCGTACAGTCGGCTCACGCTGCTCCAAGTCGGAATCCGCGGGTAGACGCTCGCGACGACGGCGGTGATCCCCGCGCTCGCGAACGTCGCCACCGCCAGCCCCGCGACGACGCCGAAGGAGCCGAGTCCCCAGACGATGAACAGTATCTGGAACCCGAGCGTCAGGACGCTCCGCACCGCGTCTATCCACGACGCGTTCGCGGGGTAGCCGAGGCCGGCGTAGAGGTGGGTGAGTATCTCGAAGACGCCGAGCGCGGCAACGAGGAGGACGACGGCGTAGGCGAGTTCCACGCTCCCGAAGTAGTCGACGACGAACGGGTTCAAGAGGGCGAACGCGACGAGCAGACAGAGCGTGAACGCCGCGTGGAAGATGAGCCCCGTACTCAGGTAGTCCCGTGGGTCGACGCCGACTTCGCTGACGCGCTTGCGAATCGCCCAGCCGGTGCCGTTGGCCACCTGTCCCAGAACCATCGCCACGGCGACGACCGTACGGTACTCGCCGAGGCCGACGTCGCCGAGCAGCCGAGCGAACGCGACGATACCGACGAACCCGATGAGGCTCATCACCACGTCCGAGCCGAGGCTGAGAATCACCTCTCGGCCCATCTTGAGTGATTTGCTCTTGCTCATCTCTGGGCGTTCAACGGCTACATCTCGTTTCGAACCACGCCTGCTCCCAGTCGTCCGGGTGCTCTCGCCGGAAGGCCTCTAACTCGCGGACCTTGCCGTAGGTGACGAGCCGGTACTGAAACGAGAAGGAGGCGAACAGGATGGCGGCGTAGCCCTCAAGGATACCTTTCTCCAGAATCAGGTGCCGGCCGGCGGTCGCGAACCCTTTGGCCGCGTAGCGCCACAGCGACGGCGACTTCCCCTCGGTGACGATTTCGAGGGCCTCCAGCGAGGTGTACTGGTCGAACTTCTGGAAGAACTCGCTTATCGACTCGTAGGTGTAGTGCCGCAACACGCCGAGACACTCGACGACCTCGTACCCCGGCGCGGGCTCGACGACCTCGTGGACGACGTCGTCGGGCACCGCGAACGCGGCTTTCGGCCCCAGCCGAAGCGGGTCGCCGCCGATGTCTTTCATCCACGACCCGAACATCTTGTTCGTCCGGCCGACGCGGTAGAGGCCGTCTCGCCCGTCTCGAAGCACGCGCTCGATGTCGCGCGCCAACTCGTCGGAGACCTCCTCGTCCGCGTCGATGAAGAATATCCACTCGTGTTCGGCCTCGTCGATGAGGCGCTTTCGAAGCTCACCGAACCCGCGGAACTCGGCTTGGATGACCCGGGTGTCAAACTCGGCGCAGATATCGAGCGTCTCGTCGTCGCTGTAGGAGTCCAAGACGACGATTTCGTCGGCGATGTCCGCGACGCTCTCCAGACACCGACGCAGCGTCCCCCCGACGTTTTTGGTGGGGATGAGTACGGAGAGTCCCCGCGCGTTCTCGGCCATGGCGTGTCATTTCCGCACTTGTTCAATAGACGTTTCGAATCGAAATAAAACGAACACCAGATAGGTTGGATTTTCGATCTCGACGACTATCTGTAACGTCTCAGCACGTCGAATATTTCGTCCGCGGTCGTCTCCCACGAAAAGCGGGCCGCGTTCTCGGCCGAGCGCGCTTCCAGCGCCTCGTAGTCGACGCCGTCGCCGCGCAGCACTTCGACGAGGTCCGTCGGCGTCTCTATCGGGAGCCACGCCTCGGACGGTTCGCCCAGCACCTCCTCGTTTATCGGCGTTCGGAGCCCGACGACGGGCGTCCCGAGCTGTTGGGCCTCGACCGGCGGACGGCCGAACCCCTCCTGTTTCGACGGGTGCAGGTAGAACCTCGCGCCGGCGAGCAGCGCGCCGAGCGACTCCGCCGAGACCTCCGAGAAGCGGTCTCCGGGAAGCTCTGCGTCGCGGTCGGTGACGGCCGCGCAACTGAACCCCGCCTCCTCCGCGGCGGCGAAGCAGTCGGACAGGAACGCGGGGTTCTTCCGGTCGATGGTCGAGCCGACGTACACGAGGTCGTACTCGAACGTCTCTTCGGGGTTCGACGGGAGCTGGTCGACGCCCTGGTAGACGACGGGAGTCTCGCCGTCGAACGGCGTCCGCAGTCGGAGGTCGGACGCCGTGAACCGACTCGCGCAAATCGCGGCGTCGAGCGCGGACAGTCGGCGGGTGTAGAGCCGCGCGAAGAGCGTCGACGGGACGTCGGAAAACAGCGTCGTCACCGGGAGGATGTCGTGGACGTACGGGACCACCGTCTGCGGGACCGACCCCGGGTCGAACGTCAGGTACCGGTGGTCCGGCAGGAAGACGACCGCCGCATCCGACGCCGCGATTCGGTCGCGGAGCTTCGAGCCGACCAGCCAGCGCTTCCCGTACGTCAGCACCGAGGGGAACGGGAGCGAGCGGACCCCGTTTCGGTCGACCTCGATGCGAACCGTCCCCTCGCGGCGCAAGAGTCGGGGACACACCTCCTCGCCGAACACGCCGATTCCGCCGAGACCCCAGTCCGGTTCGGTGACGATTCCGATGGACATTCAGAGGTAACCGAGTTCCTCGAGGCGGTCACGGGTGGCCTGATGGACGTCGGCGGACTGCTCGCCGGCGGCCGCGGATTGCTGGTACTCGGCTATCGGCACGTCGAACAGCGCCTCGTCCAACACCTCGAACTCGTCGGTTTCGCCGACCTCACGCCAGCCGTCACCGTCGGCCCGCCGCTCGTATCGCAGGCCGGTTCCGAGCGAGTCCCAGACGATTTTCTCGTCGGGGGCGAGGTAGACGCTTCGGAGCATCCGCGTCCAGTACTCGGCGTCTTCGGGCGGACTCGCGTTCGTGCTGCCGACCAGCTCGGCGCTGATGCGGTCTTCGAACACGTCGGGTGTCTCGTCGTTCGCGAGACCGACGATGAGTTCGCCGAGACCGAGATGAGAAAACAGCTCGTCTTCGAATTCGTCGTACCCTTCCGGCGGGTTCACGATGTAACACGGGACGTGGACGAGCCCTTCGGAGAGGCTGCTGTCGTGACCGAGGAGGTAGCCGTCTTCCTCCTTTCCGAGGTTCTCGCCGTGGTCGCCGGTGACGATGAACGTCACTTCGTGGTCGGCGGCCGCCTGGACCCGGTCCATGAACGCCGACACCTGACGGTCGAGGTACTCGATGGCCGCGCCGTACAGCTCGCGGTAGTAGGTGACGTGCTTCTCGTTGGCTTCGAGGCCGGCCTCACCGCCGAGGTTGATGTCCCACTTGTCGAACGCGCTGGAGTCCCACGTGTTCGGCGCGGAGTACAGCTCCGAGTCGTAGTGGGCGGCGGCGCGGTGCGGCGCGTGCGCCTCCATGAAGTTCGTAAACAGGAAGAACGGACCGTCGGTTCGCTCGACGGCGTCGGCTCCGACCTTGGAGATTATCTTCGCACCGTCGTCGAACGGCGTCGGGACGGGGAGCTTCTCGACCATCCGCTCGATGCCTACCGACGCGCCGTTCAGGAAGCTCTGTACCGGGTAGTCGTGCGTGAGTGCCGCGGGGATGAAACCGAGGTACTTCCGTATCCCGTCGCCGTCGAAGTCGTAGCCGAACCGCCCGACGTGAATCCCCTTCGGGTACCGACGGTCGGGCGAAACCTCCAGAAACTCGTCGAAGAGCTCGTTGAACCCGAACGCGGACGAGGCGTAGACGTTCGCGCTGGCCCCGAGCGACTCGTGGTCCGGTAGTCGGCTGAGGAAGGTGTCGTCGGGATCGATGCCGTCGTAGCCGCGGTTGTAGTCGTGGACCCCGTGTCGGTGGGGGAGTGATTCCAGCATGATGCTGGCGTGACTGGGAACCGACCACGAACTCGCCGCTCGACACTCCTCGAACGAGACGTCTGCCCGCTGGGGAATTCGTCGAGCGTATCTGTCGAAATAGTCCTTTCGGACGGTGTCGAGACAGATGAGGACTACGCTTCGCATTTGCGCGATGAAAACGGTGAACTATAATAAATCGACCGAAGAAGTAACACCCAACGTATGATGACCGTCTCCCGCTTTTTCGCCGACCCGTCGGTCGATAGATGAACGTTCGTATCGCCCAGACCGAGTATCGAAACAGCGGCGGTGCGGACCGCGTGACGACCGCGCTCGCGCGGTGTTTCGACGCGCCCATCGTCACCGACATCGACCGGGACGCCGCCGTCCCCTCGGACATCGACACGGTTCGCACCACCGACTCGCTCCTCTCTCGGGCGCTCGCGCGAACGCCGATTCCGAGCGAGGTGACGGACGCGTTCGTCTGGTCTCGGGTCGAGGCGCTCCACGACGCCGACGTCATCATCGGCAGCGGCCTCGCGCCCGGGTGGTACATCCCGATGGACCGACAGGTGTCGATTCAGTACATCCACGCGACGCCGCGGGCGCAGACCGACCGGTTCCAAGAGGAGATCGACTCGACGGCCGGACTCGCGTACGCGCTCGGCGGCCGGGTGCTCTACACACAGCGACCGACTCCGGACCGCTACGTCGTCAACTCGGAACTCACGGAGCGCCGACTGAACGTCCACTGGGGCGTCGACTCGGACCGAATCAGCGTCGTCTACCCACCGGTCGCGGTCGACGAGTTCTCCCCGGAGACCGACCGGACGGCCGTCGTCCCCGAGGAGGAGTTCTACCTCGTCCTCTCGCGGCTCCACCATCTCAAGCGCATCGACGAGGTCGTCGAGGCGTTCACCGACCTCGACGAGACGCTCGTGGTGGCCGGCGACGGCCCGGACAGGGAGCGACTGGAACGACTCGCGGCCGGGTCGTCGAACGTCGTCTTCGCCGGGCGCGTTTCGGAGTCCGACAAGCGCGCGCTCATGAGCCACGCGCGGGCGCTCCTCATGAACACGCGGTCCGAGAACTTCGGTATCGTCCCCATCGAGGCGATGGCCGCCGGGACGCCCGTTCTCGGCGTCGACGACGGGTTCACGCGAGTTCAGATATCGCCGGGCGACAACGGGTACGTCTACGAGCGAGGCGTCGAGCACATCAAGGCCGCGGTGGCCGAGTTCTCGGAGCGGGGCGTCTCGTGGACTCCCGAGGAGATATCCGCGTTCGCCGACCGGTTCGGTGTCGAGGCGTTCCGGCGGAACATGCGACGCGTGGTCGACGACGCGGTGGAACGGGCGGAAATCACCGGCGACTGGGAGTGACACCCACCCGGGTCACGCCGGGACCACTCGTCGGGATGACACCAGAGTACCAGATCTGATAACTAGGCCCTCGGTCTTATGCCGGATAACCGTCGCTGTGAGGCTGATGAACGTTGCAGTCATCGTCCTCGACACGATGCGAAAGGACGTGTTCGACGAGCACTTCGACTGGCTTCCCGGCGTCCGGTACGAGGAGGCGTACTCGACCGGGAGCTACACGGTTCCGGCCCACGGTTCGCTGTTCACGGGCGCGTACCCGAGCGAGGTCGGTGCTCACTCGCAGCACGAGTACCTCCCGGACGACCGACCGACGCTGGCGGGGCTGCTCTCCGACGCCGGCTACAGGACGCGGTGTTTCAGCGCGAACCCGCTGATATCACACCTGTTCGAGTTCACGCGCGGCTTCGACGAGACGGAGTACGGCTGGCACATCCTGAACGCGCTTCCGGAGACGTACAACTGGAGCAAAGACGGGTTCTTCTCGGGGCCGCTTCGGTACCCAGAGTCGGTAGTTCGCGCGGTGCTGGACGGCGACAGTCGAACCCTGCAGTCGCTGAAAGCCGGGTACGAGATGTTCCGCGCCGAGGACGACGGCGCGGCGCACTTCCTGCGGAAGCTCCGCTCGTGGTCTTTCGGCGAGTCCGAGTTCCTCTTCGCCAACCTGATGGAGGTCCACTCGCCGTACTGGGCACCGCCCGAGTACGCGACGACCGACGCGCGCAGCGTGGACATGTACGCCGACTCGGAGGAGGTGCTCGCCGGCGACTTCGACAGCGAGCTCTTCTGGCGGGCGTATAACGACTGCGCGCGGTACCTCTCGGAGGTGTACCGCGACATCTTCGACGAACTCACCGACGAGTTCGACGTCGTCGTCACGCTGAGCGACCACGGCGAGCTGTTCGGCGAACACGACCTCGCCGGCCACCGCTACGGGCTCTACGACGAGCTGACCCACGTCCCGCTCGTCGTCTCGGACGGTCGCGGCGGACGAGAGACCGTCCGCGAGACCGCGAGTCTCGTGGACGTGTTCCAGACCGTGCTCGGGCTCTGTGACGTGGACGCCCCCGCGGAGACGGCGGGCCACGACCTGCGCGCCCTCCCGTCAGACCGCGAGGCGATGACCGAGTTCCACGGGCTCCGCCCGCTCACGTTCGACCAGCTCCGGGAGAACGGATTCCCGGCCCGAGACGTCGAGCGGTACGACGAGAAGCTTCGGGGTATCGCGTTCGCCGGGTACTACGGTCACGAGGACGTGAGCGGGTTCGTCGAGTACGCCGACCCCGGCGGCGTCGACCCACGGTCGCGACTCGACGCACACGCCCGTGACTCGGCGACCGTCGGGACGCCCCGCGCCGACCGCGAACTCGCCGATTCGACGAAGAGCCAGCTCTCGAAGCTCGGCTACATCTGAGAACACAGGCGGGAACGCCGGTCAGTCTCGCGAGTGCTCCGCGACGACGACGCTTCCCTCCGACGCCTCTTTTTTGGGCCTCACGGATGCGATATCGTAGCCCAGCGACTCGACGAGTTCGCAGACGGTCTCGTCGGGCGCGTCGAACTTCGGGTGAGTCTCGACGATTAACACCCGCGGGCGACACGTCAGACCGCGGAGAATCGGCACCTCGGCACCCTCGCAGTCCATCTCCAACACGTCGAACGCTGGGAGGTCTCCCGGCGAGACGACTGCAGCCGAGCTATCGCCGTAGACGTTCCGTCCCTCTGCGACGAGTCCGTGGACCACGTCCGTGTTCGTGTCCGCGCCGTTGAGCGCGAGCGTCGTCTTCACGTGTTCGACCTGCTCGTCGCTCGCCTCGTAGACGGTCACGCGCTCACCGTGTTCCGCCGCGATGACCGCCGAGACGCCCCATCCACCGCCGATGATTCCGACGCTGTCGGTCTCCCCCACGCGCTCGGTCAGCGCGCTCACCTGCCGCGGCTTGTAGTTCGGGCGGTCGGCTCGCAGGTCGAAGAGCCGCTCTTTTTTCACCTTCACGCCGGAGAACTCGCTTACCTTCCGCGGGAGCGCCTCCCGTATCGTGTTGTTGTAGATGTAGTTGACGGAGTGCATACCGGTGGGTGCGCCATTCCGGTAATAACTGTTCTCCTCAAATTATCAGATGTGATTTCGCGGCGGTCACGTCCTCGATTCGGGACCGGAGGTAGAGATTATAAATACTCTCCCCAGAGAGCACACAGCCATGGCTGTGCTCGATAAAGCCCGCTACGTCCTCGACGGGCTTCGTCGCAATTTCACCGATACGTTCTGGTGGCGCGAGCGGTTCTTCGAATACGTCGTCGGGCCGTTCCACACGAACGTCTCTCCCACCCGGAGCGACAGCGTGCGCGTGATGGACGAGGACTGGGACACGCTCGTTCTCCTCGACGCCTGCCGCGTCGACCTCTTCGAAGAACGCGTCGACACGTCGGCGTACGACGAGTACCGACACGTGACGAGCGCCGGAAGCACCACCCGAGAGTGGGTTCGGCAGAACTTCACCGGCGGCGAGTACGGGGACACGGTGTACGTGACCGCGAACCCGTACGTCTCGCGGGAGGCGGGCGACGCGTTCCACGAGCTGTACGAGGTCTGGCTCGACGACTTCGACGACGAACTCCGGACGGTCCACCCGAGCGACGTGACGGAGGCGGCCATCGAAGCTCACGAGGCGCACCCCGACAAGCGCGTCGTCGTCCACTACATGCAGCCCCACCACCCGTTTATCGGCGCACGAACTCTCCAGTTCGCGGGGTGGCAGATAGAGGGCGAGACCCACGGCGAGGGCGACGGCGAGGCCGGCGGGCGACCCCGAACGCCGTGGGACGCGCTTTGGATGGGTGCCGTCTCGAGAGACGAACTGTGGGAGGCCTACGGGGACAACCTCTCGCTGGTGATGGACTCCGTCGAGGAGCTTCGGTCCGCCGTTTCCGGTCGGCTCGTCGTCACGAGCGACCACGGAAACTTACTCGGCGAGCGCGTCTTTCCCGCCCAGATTCGGGGCTACGGCCACCCGAAGGGTATCCGCACGCCGGAACTCGTCGAGGTACCGTGGGCCGTCGCGGACGGCGACGACCGGCGGCGGGTCCACGCCGGCGACGCGGAGTCGGCGTCCGCCTCGGAACGCGAGGAGATGAAGGACCGGCTCCGCGACCTCGGCTACGCCTGAGCATGGTCCGGTACACCGTCGCCGTCTGCAACTACAACATGGCCGAGACGCTCGAGCGCTCGCTGGAGAGCATCCTCGGCCAGCTCACGCCCGAGTTCGAGGTGCTCGTCGTCGACGGCGGCTCCGACGACGGGAGCGTCTCGCTGCTGCGCGACCTCCAAGAGCGACACGAGACGCTTCGCGTCGTCGAACTCGACGCGGACCCCGAACGCCATCTCGGCCGCGACAGACAGATCGCGGTCGAGCGAGCCCGCGGCGACTACGTGTTGCCCCAACTGGACGCCGACGACGTGTACGACGACTGCATCCGCGACTTCGTCAGCATCTACCACGCGTTCGAAGCGGGGTTCGACGGCCCGCTGTACCTGAACGGGCAGGGGCTCAACATCGCGCCCGCGTCGCTCCTCGAACGGATTCCCTACCGGAACCTCCCGACCTCGGAGGACCGGGACCTCTGGCGACGGTTGCTGGCCGACGACGCGATGCTCCGGCTCGAACACGGGTCCGTCCGCGAGAGCATCGGCTACGAGCGGTCGGTCGTCGACGAGATGCGCTATCGGGACTTCGCGGGGAAGGTCGCCGACGCCCAGTGCGGCGTCACGCTGACGAGCTGTCTCAAGTGGGCCGCGACCGCGCCGACTAGTCCGCTCGAACGCTCGCGCCCGCCGCTCGCGCACGCGATGAAACGCGGATACGACTGCCTGACGTTCCTCCTCGCGTACCCCGTCGCGGCGTCCCGCGAGTCGTTCCCGACGCCGACGCCGATGCGGGACCGCGCCGAGTTCGACAGGCGGCTCCGACGCGTGCAGGCGACCGCGGCCGAGCACGAGTCCCGACTCGGCGTGACGGTGGACCGGTCATCGCTCGGCGAGGCCGGCGAAACAGCGTTCTTCGGACGGCGCGGCGACGCGTAGCGACAGCCGGCCTCAGCGCCACCCGCCGCGACAGACCGAGTCGTAGACGGCGGCCGTCCGTTCGACCACGTCCTCCCACGTCGGGAGCGGTTCGGCCGGCGCGTCGAGGTCGACGGCGCGCTCGACGCCCGAGACGACGGTCGCGGGGTCGATGCCGACGCCGACGCAGTCGGGGCGCTCGGACCAGTCGACGAGCGCTCCCGCGTTGCGGACGACGCACGGGGTGCCCGCTGCGAGCGCCTCGGCGACCGTCATCCCGTAAGCCTCGAACTCCGACATCGTCACGAACGCCGCCGCACCGGCGTACAGCCCCGGCAGGTCCTCGTCGGCGACGAAGCCGAGGAAGTGAACGCGGTCTTCGACGCCGACCTCGCGGGCGAGTCGCTTCAGCTCCGACCCGTAGTCGCCGGCTCCGGCGACCGCGAGGTCGTACTCGAGGTCGGGGAGAGATCGAATCACGTGCTGGACGCCTTTGTACTCCTCTAACCGGCCGACAGAAAGCAGGTAGTCGCGGTCCGCCCACTCGGGGCCGGGGGACGCCTCGGCGAACCGCGCCACGTCGAGGCCGTTCGGAATCACCGTCGCCTCGACGCCGAAGTCGGCTTCGAGCTGCCGGCGCTCCCAGCCGCTGACCGCGATGCGGGCGTCGGCGCGGCAGAGCGCCCAGCGGCCCGGAACCCGGTAGACGGACAGCAGTTTGTCCCGGAGCGCGGAGGCGCTCCCGCCGTGGTAGTGCGGGGTGGCGACAAACGGCGTCTCCGCGTCGGTACCGAGCGCCGCGAACAGGAGCGGAAGCGAGTGGTAGTTGTGGGCGTGGACGATGTCGGCGTCGCCGACGAGACGGCGTAGGGTCGCCAGAATCTCCGGGGCGACGTGGAACGCGCCGCCGGGGGCGACGCCGGGGTGTCGAATCACGCGGACGCCCTCCCGGTACTCCGCCGAGCGGGTGAGTCCCTCGGCGTCGGCGGTGAGGACCGTCACGTCGTGTCCCGCCGCGGCGAACCGGGACGCAAGCTCGGCGACGTGGGTCTCGACGCCGCCGGTGTGCGGAGGATACCGCGTCGTGACGTAGAGAACGTTCACTCGAAGTACTCCCTCGACTCCCGGTCGAGTTCCCACGTGCCGTCGCCCTCGTCGCGGAGGAGTTCGACCGCGGCGACGAGCAGCGACACCTGCGAGTCGAAGACGGCGTACAGCGGCTGGAGCGGGCCGAGGCGTTCAGACTGGCCGGCCCACGCGAAGGCCGCGACGGCACCCGGAACGGCGAGGCCGAGCGGGCCCGCGAGGAGGACGCCGGCGACAGTCGCCAGTGCGACGCTCGCCGCGAGCAGCCACGGCGAAACGATCATGAACCACCAGTTGAACGGGAGGACGACGGTGCCGTAGAACCCGTAGCGGCCGAGCATGTCCCGGTTCTGGACGAGGAGTTTGAGCAGGCCCATCGCCCGGCGGTCCTTGCGCTGGCGGCGCTTCGAGAACTCGGAGACGCCGGACTCGGTGAACGCCATCGCGGGGTCCATTACGACGCGCTTGCCGGCCCGGCGGATGCGGAGCGCGAGTTCGGTGTCGTCGGCGAGGGAGTCGGGGTCGATGGGTACGAAGTCCTCGGCGCGGAACGCGAAGCAGGGGCCGTGGAAGATGAACGTCGAGTCGAGGTGGGATTCGAGGCCCTGAATCTTCGTGAGGATGCCGCGGTAGTCCGATTCGACCTCGCTGTCGCCGAGGACTTCGGACTGTTGGCCCGTCACCGCGCCGATAGTCGGGTCCGAGAGGTTCGCCGCCGCCTGCCGGAGCACGTCCGGGGCGAGCTTCGAGTCGGCGTCGGTCCGGAAGAGCAGTTCGTTGCTCGCCGCCGCGAACGCCTCGTTAAGGGCGGGTGCGACCCCCCGGCGCTCGTCGTCGTGGAGGAGCGTCAGTTCGGGGGCGTCGCGGCCGGCGAAGAAGTCGCGGACGACCGCGGGCGTGTCGTCGTCGCTCGCGTCGGCGACGACCACCTCGACTTTCTCCATCGGGTAGTCGAGTGCGAGGATGTCTTGGAGCTTCGCCTCGATGATGCTCGCCTCGTTGTAGGTCGGAAGGACGATGCTCACGGTCGGCTCGTCCGGGGACTTCCGGGCGGGCGACCCCGTGGTGTCGACGACCCGGAGCAACGTGAGATAGACGAGGTAGGGCACCCCGGTCAGAGAGAGGAGTCCGAACGTCGCGGCGAGGAGGCGACGGAGGCGTGCGCGCATGGTGTGGGGTTTTCCCACCGAGAATAAAAGTGCTGTAGGTTGCTCTCGCCCCGCGGATTCGCGGGGGCGTATCCAGAAGTCCTTTTATACTGCCCGCTGGATGTCCCGCTGATGGACTACGCGGACGTTTGCGTCCTCGTCCCGACCTACAACGAGGCGGAGACTATCGCCGAGGTCGTCGCCAGCTACCGAGACGAGGGGTTCCACAACGTCCTCGTCATCGACGGCGACTCCACGGACGGGACGCGGGAGCTCGCCGAGGATGCCGGCGCGCACGTCGTCGTACAGCGCGGGAGCGGGAAGGGACAGGCGGTCAGGGAGGCGGTCGAAGAGCACATCGAGGCGACGTACGTCCTGATGCTCGACGGCGACGGCACCTACGAGGCGGGCGACGCGACGAAGATGCTCGAACCGCTCACCGAGGGGTACGACCACGTCATCGGCGACCGCTTCGCCGACATGCGGCCGGGCGCGATGACGCGGCTGAACAAGGTCGGAAACCACATCATCAACCGGGCGTTCGCGTTCATCCACGGCCAGGACTTCCGCGACATCCTCAGCGGCTACCGCGCGTTCACCCGCGAGTCGTTCCTCGACATGACGCTCACCTCCGACGGCTTCGGCATCGAGACGGAGATGGCCGTCGAGTGCGCGAAACGCGGCATCGAGACGACGGTCGTCCCCACGACCTACTACCCGCGGCCGAACGGCTCGGACACGAACCTCAACCCGGTCCGTGACGGCGGTATCATCTTCCTCGAACTGTACCGCCGCGCCAAGACCAACAACCCGCTTTTCTACTTCGGCAGCGTCGGGCTCACGTCGACCGCGACCGGGGTCGGCCTCGCCGGCTACGTCGCCTACGAGTGGTTCATCCGCTCTATCTCCCACGAGGTCATCGCCGTCGTCTCCGCGGCGGGCATCCTCTTCGGTGTGCAACTGCTGATGTTCGGCGTGCTCTCGGACCTCATCCTCTCGTTACACCGCGAGCAGATGAAACAAATCGAAGAACTGGAGTGAGCGTGAGCGTCAGTGTCGGCGTCGGCTCGCGTCGGGCCGTCGGAACCGGGTGAATCGACCGAGACCGCCCTCAGAACGGGACGAGCGAACGGAGCCGACCCATCAGACTTTTCGACGCCTTGGCGCGGAACTCCTCGAACACGGGGTGGAGCGTCTCCAAGAGGTCGCGGCGGGAGTCGAACCGGTCTTTCGGCGCAGCGGCGAGGGCGTCGCTTATCGCGACCGTGTTGCCCGCGGCGTCTATCGGCACGGCGACGTCGTCAAGCGCCCGCGCAATCTCTCTCGCGTCTGCCGGGTAGTCGATGTCTGCGGCGTCGACATCGGCGGCGAGCGCGGCGATACCGAATTCGATTGAGTCCGGCTCTGATGTGTCGTTTTGGGGCGGTCTCGCGGCCATCGAACGTGTATAGGATGTCCCGCATGGAAAAACCCCCGACCTTCGGTGATACTGCCGGTGAGCGCCGAAAAACCGCGACAAACGTTTGGTTCGCGACCCACCGTTGGGGTTAACCCCACCCGGAGCCACGTTCGAGCCATGACCGAGTACACGACGGTCTCGATACCGAAGGAGTTGGCCGCTCGCGTCGACGACACGCTCGAAGGAACCACGTTCTCCAGTACGAGCGACCTCGTCCGGTTCCTCCTGCGCAGCATCGTCATCCAACACGAGCGCTCCGGCGGCGACCTCTCTGAGTCGGAGTTCCAGGAGATAGCGGAACAGCTGACCGACCTCGGCTATCTGCGGTAGTCGGCCGAGACGAGCGGCCGCCGCGTGCGGGCCGGCAGCGCCGGCCGGCCGAACGGGGTCGGCTCAGTCGAGTTCTTCCTGCGGCGGTTCGGCGTCGAGCACGATGAGTTTCAACTTCCGCCCGGCGCGGTCGAAGGCGGCCAGCGTCCGTCGTTCCCACGGGGG
Organism: Haloferax sp. AB510; assembly: GCF_024136985.1. Classification (NCBI taxonomy): domain Archaea; kingdom Methanobacteriati; phylum Methanobacteriota; class Halobacteria; order Halobacteriales; family Haloferacaceae; genus Haloferax; species Haloferax sp. AB510. The sequence continues at coordinate 21,438 of NZ_JAMYJY010000020.1, read as the reverse complement.
AACGGCGAGGAGCACCACGGCCGCGAGGTCGTCGCGCTCCGTGAGTTCGAACGGTCCCTGCGGGTGGGTGAGAAAGCGGGCGCGGCCGCGTCCGGCGGGCGTCCCGAGGTCCATCCCGAAGACGGCGCTCACGGACTGACCGGCTTCGGCCATGTAGAAGTGGGTGAGCACCGGCGTCTCCGGGTCGAGACCGAGCTCCTCGTCGAACTCGCCCGCGGGCGTCGGCGCGAGGACGAGGTTCATCGACGTCGGCTCGGCCTCCTCGGCCATATCGAGCAGCACGTCGACGAGCCCTCGCGTGACGTGGACTCGCTGTCGCTCAGACTCGTCGGCCGCCCCGTCGGTCGCGCGGTCAGGCTCAGCCTCGGTGCCGGGCGTGGTTTCGTCGCCTACGGCCGTTGTGTCGTCGGACATCAGTTCGAGAGCATCGAGGTGAACGCCTGGAAGTAGGCGCTCGGGAGGTTTCGTCGGGCGTTGCCGAGTGCGGTCCGGAGCTCGTCGCCCGCGTTCACGGGTACGCCCGCGCCGTGGCCGACGAGCAGCCGCTCGGGGTCGTACCGGGAGAGCACGCGCCGCGGCGGGAACGGCCGGAGCATCGGATGGACGCCGAGGTGCTCGCCGCGGGCGCAGAAGTAGCCGACCGTGCCGACCGATTCGGGGATGACGAGCAGGTCGTACCCGTCGTGATAGAAGCCAACCTCCTGCCACGGCGGGACGGAGCGGTCGACGAGACGGAACGCCTCGAAGCCGGAGTCGGCGAGGTCGGCCCCGAAGCGTTCGACGGTCGCGTCGAGTTCGTCGGCGACGCCGGTCATCCACGAGGCGACGTAGACCGGCACTTCGTGGCGGTTGGCGATGGCCGCCGAGTCGCGTTTGTGTCGGTCGAGTCCGACCACGACGCCGGCCACGTCGCCGAACTCGGCGAACAGGTCGTCGACGCCAGGGGAATCGACGGGGTCGAACAGCCACACGTCGCCGTCGATTTCGACGGCGTGACTGGCCCGCTGCATCGTCTCGTCGGGGTATGCGAGCCAGCCGACGCCGTGATCCCATCGGTCGATTTCGCGGAGGTCGGACGTGCCGCGACCTTTCATCGGCATGCCAGTATCGTGGGGCGCGCGGCGCATAAGGACTCTCCCCGCGGCCGATGCGCCCGGTTCTCGCCTCCCGCGTCGGCGCTCGCCGGAGCAACAGACGAGCCGCCCGGTCAGAGGTCGTCCGTGTTGATGTCCACGCCCGGGGGAGAGACGACGAGGAACTTCCGGAAGTGCATCAGCTGGCCGCCCATATCCTTGATGTCGCGTGCGAATCCCGACGCGAGCTTGTTGAGGTCGCCCTCGATGGCGAGAAAGAGGACGTTTCCGCGGGCGACGGACTGGACCCACTCCTCGGGCGGGGTCGACCCGTCGAGGACGCCGAGGACCACGTCACCCTCGGCGTCGTCCTCGTCGAGGTGTTCTTCGGCCGTCTGCAAGTTGAGATTGAAATCGCCCATACCCGCCCGGTTGTCGAGCGACGAGAAAAGGGTTCGGTCGAGTCGGGAACGGCCTCGACGGCAAAAACACGCTCATTGGTATCACGTTTCACACGACAGTCGCAGTTTGCTCCACGTTTGTCCAGTCGCAAGTGCGCGCACCGGGTGCTAAATTTTGTTTCTAAATTCTATTTAGTTATATTATCGTTCCTGAGCTATCGAACGCCGAGCGAACATATCAAGTCAACATATGTCATGATATCGTATAAGGACGTTTAGGTACAGCGATTAGCCCCGAGAGTGGTTGTCACGCAACACTCGCTGAACGTTCGTGATACTGTCGGGGAGAAACATTTAAATATGAGTTCGGGCACGTGACTGACACGATGTCTCACAACGACACGGAGGATTCGTCGGGTTCCCCGGCGGGTCGAGTTCTTCCAGGGCACATTAGCCCAACAATCTGAAATCGAAGACGTACGAATCTTCGACACGACACTCCGCGACGGCGAACAGTCACCGCGAACCTCGTTCAGTTACGAGGAAAAGCGCGACATCGCCGAAACCCTCGACGACATGGGTACCCACGTCATCGAGGCCGGGTTCCCGGTGAACTCGGAAGCGGAGTTCGAAGCAGTCGCAGATATCGCTGCTTCGACGGACGCGACGACGTGCGGGTTGGCCCGCGTCGTCGACAAGGATATCGAAGCCGCGCTGGATTCCGGCGTGGACATGGTGCACACGTTCGTGAGCACCAGCGACGTCCAGTTGGCCGACTCGATGCACGCTTCCCGCGAAGAAGCCGTCGAGCGGGCCGTCCGCAGTGTCGAACACGTCCGCGACGCGGGCGTTGAAGTAATGTTCTCACCGATGGACGCCACCCGAACGGACGAGGACTTCCTCATCGAAGTCGTCGAGGCCGTCTCCGAGGCGGGCGTCGATTGGATCAACCTGCCCGACACCTGCGGCGTGGCGACGCCGACTCGCTTCGCCCGCATGGTGGCGACGGTCAGAGAGCACACCGACGCGAGAATCGACGTGCACGCGCACGACGACTTCGGACTGGCGTCGGCGAACGCGATGGCCGGCTTCGAGGCCGGCGCGGCACAGGCGCAGGTGTCGGTCAACGGCATCGGCGAACGCGCCGGGAACGCCGCCTACGAGGAGGTCGTCATGGCCGCCGAATCCCTCTACGGCGTCGACACCGGCATCGACACGACGAAGATAACCGAGCTGGCTCGCGTCGTCGAGGCGGCGTCCGACATCCCGGTCCCGGCGAATAAGCCGGTCGTCGGCCGCAACGCCTTCTCTCACGAGAGCGGCATCCACGCCGCCGGCGTCATCGAGAACGCCGACACCTTCGAACCGGGCGTCATGACCCCGGAGATGGTCGGCGCGACCCGCGAGTTCGTACTCGGCAAGCACACGGGGACGCACTCGGTACGCAAGCGCCTCGCAGATATCGGGTTCGAGCCCTCGGACGCCGAGGTCCGGGAGGTAACCCGCCGCGTCAAAGACCACGGCGCGGAGAAAGAACGCGTCGACGACTCGACGCTCGAGGTGTTCGCCCGCGACGTGGGTATCACCCACGAGGACGACACGGAGGAGGAGGTCCGCGCCTGATGGCGCCGGGCTGTGGCCCTACGGGGCGACCGCCCTGCTCGCGTCCGACCTCCCGCGCGGCGTGCAATCGTTGCCCGCCGCGAAAGCATTATTACGGCCGGGACGGACGTGTGGCATACGATGACCTCGCACGACGAACACGCGGTTCGCGCGACCCCGGAAGCCGGGGCCAGCGCCGCCGCCGTCGGTGCGATTCGGTCGCTCATTATTGTAGGGGCATAGCCCCCTACCACACCATCTCTCCGTCCCGCGTATTCGCACCGTTTTCAGACACGTCCGCAGTCCCCACAATGGCGCACCAGCACCACACGCAGTCACCAGACAGTCCGTATCGACGACCGACTACACACCACGGAGCCCACACATGAGCGAACGAACCGCAGCCACGACCGACCCCGACGCGACCGACGGGGCAGACGATTCGACCGAGACACCGACCGAGATCACCTCGGGTTCGACGTCAGTCGTCCGCGCCCTCGAAAACGCCGGCGTCGAGACCGCGTTCGGCGTGCAGGGCGGGGCGATAATGCCCATTTACGACGCGCTGTACCACTCTGACATCCGTCACGTGACGATGGCCCACGAGCAGGGCGCGGCGCACGCGGCCGACGCGTACGGCGTCGTTCGCGGCGACCCCGGCGTCTGTCTCGCCACGTCCGGTCCGGGCGCGACCAACCTCGTGACCGGCATCGCCGACGCGAACATGGACTCCGACGCGGTGCTCGCGCTCACGGGACAGGTCCCGTCCGACATGGTCGGCTCCGACGCGTTCCAGGAGACCGACACCACGGGCGTCACCGCGCCCATCACGAAGCACAACTACTTCGCCTCGTCGCCCGATACCGTCGGCGACACCGTCGGCGAAGCGTTCGCGCTCGCCGCGGAGGGCCGACCCGGCCCGACGCTCGTCGACCTCCCGAAGGACGTCTCGCTCAACGAGACGACCGCGAGCCCGGTCCGGCGCAGGCACCCGAGACGTGCCGCGCCCGCACCGACCCGGCCGACTCGCAGGTCGAGGCCGCAGCGCGCGCAATCGAGCGCGCGGAGAAGCCCCTCCTGCTGTTCGGTGGCGGCGTCGTCAAGGCCGACGCAACCGAGGTCGCCCGGCAGTTCGCGACCGAGCACCGGATTCCGGTCGTCACCACGATGCCCGGAATCGGCGCGATGCCGGAGGACCACGAACTCTGCCTGTCGTGGGCGGGGATGCACGGCACCGGCTACGCCAACATGGCCATCACGCACACCGACTGCCTCATCGCGGTCGGTACGCGGTTCGACGACCGCCTGACCGGCGGTATCGACACGTTCGCGCCCGAGGCCGAGGTCGTCCACATCGACATCGACCCGGCGGAAATCTCGAAGAACGTCCACGCGGACTACCCGGTCGTCGGCGACGCCGGCCGCGCCATCGAGCGCGTCGACGCCGAACTCGACGAGGGCCCTGACGCCCGCGAGTGGGTCGACCAGTGCCTCACGTGGAAAGACGAGTACCCGATGGACTACGCGGCCCCGGACAACGAGCCGCTGAAGCCGCAGTTCGTCGTCGAGGCGCTCGACGAGGCCACGCCCGACGAGACCATCGTCACGAGCGGCGTCGGCCAACACCAGATGTGGGCCGCCCAGTACTGGACGTTCACCGAGCCGCGGCGGTGGGTTTCGTCCCACGGCCTCGGCACGATGGGCTACGGTTTGCCCGCCGCAATCGGCGCGCGGGTCGCGGCCGACGACGACGAGACGGTCGTCTGCGTCGACGGCGACGCCTCGTTCCTGATGACGATTCAGGAGCTGTCGGTCGCCGTCCGCGAGAACCTCGACATCACCGTCGCCATCCTGAACAACGAGTACATCGGGATGGTCCGCCAGTGGCAGGACGCCTTCTTCGAGGGCCGACGCATGGCCGCCGGCTACGAGTGGTGTCCCCAGTTCGACAAGCTCGCCGAGGCGTTCGGCGCGCGCGGTTGGACCGTCGACTCCTACGAGGAGGTCCCCGACGCCATCGAGGAAGCGCTCGCGTACGACGGCCCCTCGGTCATCGACTTCCACGTCGACCCGGCGGAGAACGTCTACCCGATGGTCTCCTCGGGCGGCGCGAACGGCAAATTCGCACTCTCGGAGGACCAGCTATGAGCGACAATCGGACAGGACTGCAAGGCCCCGCGCCCGACGAGCGGCCACACCCCGACGGCCGACGCAACGCGCAGGGTATCCGCATCGACCCCGAAGCGGAATCGGAACACGAACCGCGGCGAACGGTCTTTTCGGCCATCGTCGAGGACGAACCCGGCGTGCTCTCGCGCGTCGCCGGCCTCGCCGCCCGCCGCCAGTTCAACATCGAGAGCCTCACCGTGGGTCCCACGACCGTCGAGGGGCACTCCCGCATCACGATGGTCGTCGAGGAGCCCGAACCGGGCATCGACCAGATAGAAAAACAGCTCGCGAAGCTCAAGCCCGTCATCTCCGTCGGCGAGTTGGACGACGACGCCGTTCGCGCGGAACTCGTCCTCCTGAAGGTCCGCGGCGAGGACCCCGACAAGGTCCACGCCATCACGGAGATGTACGACGGCCGCACCCTCGACGCCGGCCCAGAGACCATCACGGTCCAACTCAGCGGCGACGAGCGGAAGATAGACGACGCCGTGGACGCGTTCCGGCGGTTCGGCATCATCGAAATCGCCCGGACCGGCCAGACCGCGCTCGCCCACGGCTCGAAGAAGACCGTCCCCGGAGAGGAACCCGGAACCTCCGGCGAACCCACCAAACCCAACACAAACACGCAATGACAGAACTCACCACGGAAGTTTACTACGACGACGACGCCGACCGCTCCCAAATCGACGACAAGACCGTAGCCGTCATCGGCTACGGCAGCCAGGGCCACGCCCACGCGCAGAACCTCGCCGACAGCGGGGTCGACGTGGTTGTCGGCCTCCGCGCCAGCTCTTCGTCCCGCGCCGCCGCGGAAGCCGACGGCCTCCGCGTCAAGGAGCCGGCAGAGGCGGCCGCCGAGGGCGACATCGTCTCGATTCTCGTCCCCGACACCGTCCAGCCGGCGGTGTTCGAGGAGATTCGAGACTCCCTCGACGCCGGCGACACGCTCCAGTTCGCCCACGGCTTCAACATCCACTACAACCAGATTCGGCCCCCGGAAGACGTCGACGTGACGATGGTCGCGCCGAAGTCGCCGGGCCACCTCGTCCGCCGCAACTACGAGGCGAACGAGGGGACGCCGGGTCTCATCGCGGTCTACCAAGACGTGACGGGCGACGCCAAGGAAGAAGCGCTGGCCTACGCGCACGGCCTCGGCTGCACCCGCGCGGGCGTCATCGAGACGACGTTCCAAGAGGAGACCGAGACCGACCTGTTCGGCGAGCAGGCCGTCCTCTGCGGCGGCGTCACCTCGCTGGTCAAGCAGGGCTACGAGACGCTCGTCGACGCGGGCTACTCCCCCGAGATGGCGTACTTCGAATGCCTGAACGAACTGAAACTCATCGTCGACCTGATGTACGAAGGCGGGCTCGGCGAGATGTGGGACTCGGTCTCCGACACGGCCGAGTTCGGCGGGCTGACCCGCGGCGACCGCGTCGTCGACGAGCACGCCCGCGAGAACATGGAGGAGATTCTGGAGGAGGTCCAAGACGGTACCTTCGCCCGCGAGTGGATTCTGGAGAACCAGGCGGGCCGCCCGTCGTACTCCCAGCTCAAGGACGCAGAAGAGAACCACCACATCGAACAGGTCGGCGCGCCGCTGCGCGACCTGTTCGCGTGGGCCGACGACGAAGAAGAAGCGGACGCGGAGAAAGCCGAAGCACCGGCGGACGACTGAACACGACACCAATGACACGCGACGACACGACCGACCGAATGCGAGACATCAGCCACACGAACCCCTATACGGGCGAGACGTTCACCACGGTCTACGAGCGCGGCCCGGCCGTCACCGACGGCGGTCAGAGCGACGCGACGCCCGCGACGGACACGGACGCGACCGAGACCGAGACGATGGGCGACGTGGACCACACGCCCCGCAACGGCGAGGGTGCGAACCAGGTCTGGGAACGCGGCCACGACGACCGCGTCGTACCGGGTGACGGACATGAGTGAGGGAACGCTGTACGACAAGGTCTGGGAGGAACACACGGTCTCGGAGCTTCCGACCGGCCAGACGCAGTTGTTCTGCGGCCTGCACCTCATCCACGAGGTGACGAGCCCGCAGGCGTTCGGCATGCTGCAGGAGCGCGACCTCGAAGTCGCTTACCCGAACCGGACGCACGCGACGGTCGACCACATCGTCCCCACGTCGGACCAGTCGCGGCCGTTCCGCGACGACGCCGCAGAGGAGATGATGGCCGAACTCGAACAGAACGTCCGCGACGCCGGCATCAACTTCTCGGACCCGACCTCGGGCGAACAGGGTATCGTCCACGTCATCGGGCCCGAGAAGGGACTCACCCAACCCGGCATGACTATCGTCTGCGGCGACAGCCACACGTCGACCCACGGCGCGTTCGGGGCGCTCGCGTTCGGTATCGGCACGAGCCAGATTCGCGACGTGCTGGCGACCCAGACGGTCGCGATGGAGAAAAAGAAGGTTCGGAAGATCGAGGTCACGGGCGAACTCGGCCCCGGCGTCGAGGCCAAGGACGTCATCCTCGAAATCATCCGTCGTCTCGGGACCGAAGGCGGCGTCGGCTACGTCTACGAGTACGCCGGCGAGGCCATCGAGAACCTCGATATGGAAGGCCGGATGAGCATCTGTAACATGTCCATCGAAGGCGGCGCTCGTGCGGGCTACGTCAACCCCGACGAGACCACCTACGACTGGCTGAAAGACACCGAGTACTTCCAAGAGAACCCCGAGCGGTTCGACGAACTCAAGCCGTACTGGGAGTCCATCCGCTCCGACGAGGACGCCGAGTACGACGACGTCGTCACCATCGACGGCTCCGAACTCGAACCCGTCGTCACGTGGGGGACCACGCCCGGACAGGGCGTCGGTATCACCCAGCCCATTCCGGCCCCCGAAGACCTGCCCGAGGAGAAGCAGGACACCGCCCGGATGGCGCAGGAGCACATGGGCGTCACGCCCGGCGAGACGATGGAAGGCTACGAAATCGACGTGGCGTTCCTCGGTTCGTGTACGAATGCCCGGATGCCCGACCTCCGCCGCGCGGCGGGGGTCGTGAAGGGACGACAGGTCGCGGACAGCGTCCGTGCGATGGTCGTCCCCGGCAGCCAGCGCGTCAAGGCCGCCGCGGAGGCGGAGGGTCTCGACGAGATATTCACGGAAGCCGGCTTCGAGTGGCGGGAGGCGGGCTGTTCGATGTGTCTCGGCATGAACGAGGACCAACTGGAGGGCGACGAGGCCTCCGCGTCCTCGTCGAACCGCAACTTCATCGGTCGGCAGGGGTCGAAAGACGGCCGCACCGTCCTGATGAACCCGCGCATGGTCGCCGCCGCGGCCGTCACCGGGCACGTGACTGACGTGCGCGAACTGAAGGAGGTGAGCGTCGCATGACCGACGAGATTCCCGAAATCGACTCCGCGTCCGGCTCCGGCGTTCCCATCCGCGGCAACGACATCGACACGGACCAGATCATCCCGGCGCGATTCATGAAGGTCGTCACGTTCGACGGCCTCGGCGAGTTCGCGTTCTTCGACCAGCGCTACGACGAGAACGACGAACCGAAGGACCACCCGATGAACGAGCCGCAGTTCCAGGACGCCTCCATCATGGTCGTCAACGCCAACTTCGGCTGTGGCTCCTCTCGGGAGCACGCCCCGCAGGCGCTCATGCGCTGGGGCATCGACGCCATCATCGGTGAGTCGTTCGCCGAGATCTTCGCGGGCAACTGCCTCGCGCTCGGTATCCCGACGGTCACCGCCGACCACGACACCATCACCGAACTGCAGGACTGGGTCGACGAGCACCCGGATGCAGACATCGACGTGGACGTGGAAAACGAGACGGTCACCTACGGCGAGAAGACCGTGGACGTGACCGTCGACGACGCACAACGGAAGGCGCTCACCGAGGGCGTCTGGGACACGACGGCGCTCATGAAGTCGAACGCCGACGCGGTCGCCGAGAAAGCCGCTTCCCTGCCCTACGTCGATGACTGAGGAAATCGTCGTCATCCCCGGCGATGGCATCGGCGCGGAGGTCATCCCGGCGGCGGTTGACGTGCTGAAGGCGGTCGGCGACTTCGAGTTCGTCGAGGCCGACGCCGGCGACCACGTGAAAGAAGAGACCGGCGAGGCGCTCCCGCAGGAGACGTACGACCTCGCCGCCGAGGCCGACGCGACGCTGTTCGGCGCGGCCGGCGAGACCGCGGCGGACGTTATCCTGCCGCTTCGGACTGCGGTGGACTCCTTTGTCAACGTCCGCCCGGCGAAGGCCTACCCCGGCGTCGACGCGCTCCGACCGGAGACGGACCTCGTCTTCCTCCGGGAGAACACGGAAGGCGTCTACGCCGGCCACGAAGACCGGCTCTCTGACGACCTCTCGACGCTCACGCGCGTCGTCACCACCTCGGCGTCCGAGCGACTCGCCGAGTACGCCTGCGACTACGTCGGCGGCGAGGGCGGCAGTTTCCAGGTCGCCCACAAGGCGAACGTGATGCGCGAGACGGACGGTCGCTTCCGCGACGCCGTCGTCTCCGTCGCCGACGAGCGCGGCGTCGAGGCAGAGGAGGTCCTGATGGACGCCTTCGCGACGCGCGTCTGTCTCGACCCCACGCAGTTCGACACCATCGTCTGCCCGAACCTCGCGGGCGACGTGCTGTCCGACCTCGCCGCCGGCCTCGTCGGCGGTCTCGGACTGCTCCCCTCGGCGAACATCGGCCCGGACGCCGCGCTGTTCGAACCGGTTCACGGCTCCGCGCCCGACATCGCCGGCGAGGGCATCGCCAACCCGGCCGCGACGATTCTGTCCGCGGCGATGCTGCTCGACTACCTCGACTACGAGGACGAAGCCGACCGCGTCCGGTCGGCCGTCGAAGGCGTCCTCGCCGACGGGCCGCGCACGCCCGACCTCGGCGGCGACGCCTCCACGGAGGACGTGACCGCCGCGGTTCTCGACCGACTCTGAGCGCCGGCGACCCACCGAATCGGCGGTTCGACGTTCGTTTCGAGCGTTCTCGTTTTCGTTTTTGATCGTTTTCTCACCAACGAACACGCCGTTTTCGTTCTTGTGTGAGATACGGCTGTTTCGAGCAAATACGGGCGGAATCCAACATAAACAATTAACACTACTCCCCGACTTACCTTCCACCTAACGAGGAATCGCTACCGATGTTACCAGCAGAGCGCAAACGCCGCATCGTCGAGCTCGTCTCCGACTCGGACGGCCGCTCGGTCGAGTCGCTGTCCGACCACCTCGGCTATTCGAAGGCGACGATACGACGTGACCTGCGCGAACTCGAAGACCGTGGGCTCATCGAGCGGTCGCACGGCGGAGCCGTCCCCGTGACCTCCGTCGGGCGCGAGCAGACCTACGGGCAGAAGGAAGTACAGAATCTCGAAGGAAAACGCGCGATCGCCGACCGCGCGGTCGAGGAACTGGCCGAGGGACAGGTCGTGTTCTTCGACGCCGGGACGACCACGATGGAGGTGGCGCGGAAGGTCCCCAAGGACGGGACGATACTCGGCGTCACCAACTCGCCGCGGCTCGCCATCGAACTGAACGAAGAGGAAAACGAGGTCAAACTCACGGGCGGGACGCTCCGCCGGCGGACGAAAGCGCTCGTGGGACCGACCGCGGAGTCGTTCATGGAGCGGACGAACTTCGACCTGCTGTTCCTCGGCACGAACGGGCTGGACGTGGAGTCCGGCCTCACGACCCCGAACGAGGACGAGGCGCGGATGAAGGAGCTGATGGTGGAAAAGGCCGCGAAAGTCGTCCTCGTCGCTGATCTCTCGAAGCTCGGCCGCCGGAGCTTCGTCCAGTTCGCATCGCTCGAAGATATCGACCTGATTATCACCGACGGAACGCTCGACGACGACTCTCGCGAGGAGATTGAGAGCGCGGGCGTCACCGTCGTCGACGGAGTTGCACGATGATTCTCACAGTCACCCCGAACCCAGCAGTAGACCACACGATTCACTTCGACGAACCGCTTCAGCCCGGCGTCGTCCACCGGACCGACGACGCGGTGTTTACCGCGGGCGGCAAGGGTATCAACGTCGCCAAGTACGTCTCGGCGCTCGATGCCGACGTGACCGCCTCGGGCTTTCTCGGCGGCCACTTCGGGAAGTTCGTCCGCGATCGACTCGACGCCGACGGCATCGCCTCGGACTTCGTCACCGTCGACGCGGACACGCGCCTGAACACGACCGTGCTCGCGGAGGACGGCGAGTACAAACTCAATCACAACGGCCCGCAGATTCGTGCAGCCGACGTGGACGAACTCGTCGAAACCGCGCAGGCGAACGAGCCGGACACGCTCCTCGTCGGCGGTAGCCTCCCACCGGGGATGTCTCTCGCCGATGTCGATAGACTCGCCCGCGCGGGCGACTGGCAGATAGCGGTGGACATGGGCGGGGAGTACCTCGCCGAACTGGAGGCCGACTACTACGTCTGCAAACCCAATCGCTCGGAACTCGCGGCGGCGACGGGTCGAACTGTCGAGACCGAAGCCGACGCCATCGAGGCCGCCGAGGAACTTCACGCGCGCGGGTTCGAGTACGTGTTAGCCTCGCTCGGCTCGGACGGCGCGCTCCTCGTCACCGACAGCGAGGTCCTCTCTGCGCCTGCGCTCGACGTTGAGGTCGTGGACACAGTCGGCGCGGGCGACGCCGTCATGTCCGGGTTCCTCGCCGCGCGCGAACACGGACTGTCGGACGCCGATGCCCTCCGAATGGGCGTGTTGACCGCGTCCCGCGTCGTCGGGGTCGCTGGCACCCGCGTTCCGAACCTCGAAGACGTGCTGACGAACGAAACGCACGTCGAGGTGACGACCGTTCGGAGCCGGTGATTCTCAGATGAACGTTTGTTAACGATCGAAACGCTCAGTAACGTTCATATTCGAAAGGGTTTTTGAGCACATTTGCGTACGTTCTTTCGTAGGGGTGGCAACACTATGGCAAACGACGCAGAAGACGCAGTTCGGTCCTACCTCACTTCGGTGAAGGAGGACCTGATGACTGGGGTATCGTTCATGATTCCGTTCGTGACTATCGGCGGAATCTTCCTGGCGCTGGGCTACGCGGTAGCCTCGCTTTCGAACAACGTACAAGACGTATTCAACAGCACGGGGACCGCCGGCTGGTTCCTCGCGCAGATCGGCGTCGCTGGGCTGACGCTGATGGTTCCGGTGCTCGGCGCGTACATCGCGTACGCAATCGCCGACCGACCGGGCCTCGCACCGGGGTTCATCCTGTCGTACATCATCCAGCAGGGTAACGTCCTGCAGGCGGCCGGTGACGTCATCGGCCTTCAGGGTGGCTCCGCCGGGGCGGGCTACCTCGGCGCTATCGTCGCCGGGTTCCTCGCCGGCATCGTCGCGCGCTGGTTCAAGCAGCGCGACGTGCCCGAGTTCATCGCGCCGATGATGCCCGTGCTCCTCATCCCGGTGGCGACCACGGCGGTCCTCACGCCCATCATGCTGTTCGTGCTGGGCGTTCCGATCTCCATCGCCAACGCGGGGCTCACCGAGTTCCTGAGCAACATGCAGGGCGGCGGCCAAGCCATCGTTCTCGGGGCCATCCTCGGGGCGATGATGGCGGCCGACATGGGCGGACCCATCAACAAGGTCGCCTACGTGTTCTCCGTCGGCCTCATCTCCGAGGGCGTCACCGCGCCGATGGCCGCGGTCATGATCGCGGGTATGGTCCCGCCGATCGGCCTCGCGCTGTCGAACTTCATCGCGCCGCAGAAGTACGCGGCCGAGATGTACGAGAACGCCAAGAGCGGCGTGCTCCTCGGCTTCTCGTTCATTACTGAGGGTGCGATTCCGTACGCGGCGGCCGACCCCGCCCGCGTCATCCCGAGTGTCATCGCCGGCAGCGCCGTCGCCGGCGCGGCCTCGATGGCGCTCGGCGTGAACATGCCGGCTCCGCACGGCGGCATCTTCGTGGTTCCGCTGTCGAACCAGCCGTTCATGTTCATCGCGTGCATCCTACTGGGCTCCATCGTGACCGCCGTCATCGCGACGGCCATCAAGCCGAACTTCGACGCCAAGGTCGCGGCCCAGAGCTCCGACGACTGACCACACCGAACTAATCTTTCCAGACTCGAACGAAGTACAATACAATGGACGTCACTGACATCAGCACCATCACACCGCTCGAACTGATCTCGCTCGAAGAGCCGCCGGCGACGAAGGAGGGAGCCATCGAGTTCCTCCTCGACCTCGCCGTCGACGCCGGCCGCGTCGACGACCGCGACGCCGCGCTCGACGCCCTCCTCGAACGCGAGGAAGAGGCGACGACCGGCGTCGGCTTCGGCATCGGCATCCCGCACGCGAAGACCGACGCCGTCTCGAAGCCGACGGTCGCCTTCGCGCGCTCGACCGAGGGCATCGACTTCGACGCCATGGACGACAAGCCGGCGAAGCTCCTGTTCATGATTCTCGTCCCCGCGGCGGGCGGCGAGGACCACCTGCAGATTCTGAGCGCTCTCTCGCGGTCGCTCATGCACGAGGACGTACGCGAGAAGCTCCTCGAAGCCGAAAGCAAGCAGACCGTTCAGGACGTGCTCGCCGAGGTGGTCGAGTGATGGAGCGGACCGTCACGGTCGTCCCCGAAGACGGGCTTCACGCCCGCCCGGCCTCGCAGTTCGTCGAGACCGCGAACTCCTTCGACGCCGACATCCAGCTCGGCCGCGCCGACGAGGGCGACCTCGTCCCCGCCGCCAGCATGCTCGCCGTCACCGGTCTCGGCGTCGGCCACGACGAGTCCGTGCGCCTCGCCGCCGAGGGTGACGACGCGGAAGCGGCACTCGACGCCCTAGAGGACATCCTTTCGACGCCTGAAGCCAAACAGTAAGCCATGACCGAACGAACCCTCTCCGGCATCGGCGTGACACCGCTTTCGGGCGTCGGCACCGTCGTCTGGTACCGACCGGACGCCGACCTCCCCGAACCGCCGGCCGCCGAAGACGTGGACGCGGAAGCCGAACTCGCGCGCTTCGAGGACGCCCGCGCGGCCGCCGAGGACGAACTCGAAGCCGAGCGCGAGCGGACCGCCGAGCGCGTCGGCGAGGAGGAGGCCGCGGTGTTCGACGCGCACGTCCAGTTCCTCAACGACCCGCAGATAACCGACGGCGTCACCGACGCCATCGAGGGCGGGCTCCCGGCCGAACACGCCGTGCAGGAGACGTTCTCCGAGTTCGTTGAGCAGTTCGAGAACATGGGCGGTCGCATGGGCGAGCGCGCCGACGACCTCCGCGACGTGCGCGACCGGCTCGTGCGCGTCCTCTCGGACGACGAGCGGGTCGACCTCTCGTCGCTGCCGGAGGGGAGCGTCGTCGTCGCCGAGCGCCTCACGCCGAGCGACACGGCGCAGCTCGACCCCGAGCGCGTCGCCGGCTTCGTCACGGTGACGGGCGGCCGCACCTCCCACGCGGCCATCTTCGCGCGCTCGCTCGCCCTGCCGGCCATCGTCGGCGTGGGCGAGGAACTCCAGTCCGTCGAGGACGGCGCAGAAGTCGTCGTCGACGGCGAGTCGGGCGACTTCGTGGTCGACCCGAGCGACGAGCGGAAAGAGGCCGCCGCGGCCGCCGCCGACGTGGACATCCGACACGAGTCGGTCGAGACCGCAGACGGCGTCGAAATCGAGATCGCCGCCAACATCGGCACGCTGGCGGACCTCGGGCCGGCCGTCGACCGCGGGGCCGACGGCGTCGGCCTGTTCCGCACCGAATTCCTCTTCCTCGACCGCGAGTCGCCGCCGGACGAAGACGAGCAGTACGAAGCGTACGTCGAGGCGCTCGAATCCTTCGACGGCGGGCGCGTCGTCGTCCGGACGCTCGACATCGGCGGCGACAAGCCGGTCCCGTACCTCGACCTGCCCGACGAGGAGAACCCGTTCCTCGGCGAGCGCGGCATCCGCCGGTCGCTCGGCCCGGACGCGGACCTCTTCGAGACGCAGGTGCGCGCACTGCTGCGCGCGGCGGCCAGCGCCGACGGGGCGAACCTGTCGGTGATGCTCCCGCTCGTCTCGACGGTCGAGGAGCTTCGCGCCGGCCGAGAGCGGTTCGAGTCGATTGCGGCCGACCTCGACGCCGAGGGCGTCGAAAACGAACTGCCCGAGTTCGGCATCATGGTCGAGACGCCCGCCGCGGCGTTCATGGCCGACCAGTTCGCGCCGCACGTCGACTTCCTCAGTATCGGGACGAACGACCTCGCGCAGTACGTGATGGCCGCCGAGCGCGGCAACGAGCGCGTCTCGGACCTCGGCGACTACCGACAGCCGGCGGTCCTCCGCGCCATCGACGCCACCGTCTCGGCGACCGAGGGCGAGGACTGCTGGGTCGGCATGTGCGGCGAGATGGCCGGCGACCCGGATCTCACCGAACTGCTCGTCGGGCTCGGCCTCGACGAACTGAGCATGAGCGCCGTGACGGTGCCGCAGGTCAAGGCGGCCGTCGCGGAGACCGACACCGCGGACGCCCGCGAGCTCGCGGAACGCGTCCTGCAGGCCGACACCAAGGCTGAAGTCGCGGAAATCCTTACACTAGACCAATGAAACTCGTCGCAGTCACATCCTGTCCGACCGGAATCGCACACAGCCAGATGGCGGCCGAGAACCTCCTGCAGGCCGGCGAGCGCCTCGGCCACGACATCGACGTCGAGGTCCAGGGCGCGATGGGCACGCAGGACGAACTGTCCTCGGACGCCATCGCCGAGGCCGACGCGGTCATCATCACCTCGGACACGTCGGTCAGCCGCGACCGCTTCGACGGCAAACTCGTCGTCAAGGGGACGGTCAAAGACGGCGTCAACAACGCCGAAGCCGTCGTGAAGAAGGCGGTCGAACTCGCCGAGGCCGGCAAGACCGGTTCGGTCACGTTCGGAAGCGGCGACGACGGCGAGGACGCCGACACCGACGCCGGTTCCGACGACTCGTCCAGCGACGACACGGAATCGGACGAACCCGTGCGCCGCGGCGGCGACCCCGAGAAGGGACTGTTCGCCCGCCTGAAGAAGCTGTTCTCGTAACGCTCACCGGCGTTTTTCCCGTTTTTCGCTCATCCCCAGCGGCGGCGCTCTCTCGGAGACGAAAATTAACTCGAACGCGAACAAACGAAAACGTGCAGAATCGAAACTCGCTTCCCATACATTATTAGTCTCGCAGTCGTTGACGAAACCGAGGTGAACGCATAATGCCGTTCTACGGCGGGGAGGAACTCGCCACAGTGTACGACGAGGCGCTCGACGAAGGATTCGGCCTCATCGCGAGTAACATCGCGGAGCCGAACATTATGATGGGTCTCATGGAGGGAGCCGACCGGATGGACTCGGACCTCCTGTTGCAGATGAGCGGTGGTGCCTGCCGGTTCGCCGGTGACGGCGACGCCGTTGCGGGCCTGAAAGCCATGGGGAACTACATCGAGACCATCGCCGAGCGGTACGACATCGGCGTCTTCCTCAACATGGACCACCAGACGGACCTCGAGTTCATCGAGCAGCAGATCGAACTCGACATCCCGTCGTCCATCATGATCGACGCCTCCCACGAGCCGTTCGACGAGAACGTCGCGACGAGCCGCGAGGTCGTCGAGATGGTCGAGGCCGCGGGCTCCGACGTGCTCATCGAGGCCGAACTCGGCCAGATCAAGGGCGTCGAGGACGAAATCGAGGCCGAAGAGGCGTTCTACACGGACCCCGAACAGGCCGTCGAGTTCGTCGACAAGACGGGCGCGGACCTGCTCGCCATCTCCGTCGGCACGCAGCACGGCGTCGCCAAGGGCAAGGACCTCGAACTCCGCCCGGACCTCGCCCAGGACATCCGGCAGGCCCTGCGCGACCACGGCCTCGACACGCCGCTCGTCCTCCACGGCTCTTCGGGCGTCCAGCCCGACCAACTGCAGGAGATGCTCAAACACGGCATCTGCAAGGTCAACAAGGACACCCGCTACCAGTACGAGTACACGCGCACCGCCTACGACCTCTACAGCGAGGACCCCAACGCCATCGTCCCGCCAGAGGGCGTCGAGGACGCCCGCGACACGTTCTTCAACGAGACCGAGTGGTCGCCGAACAAGGACGTGTTCGACCCCCGCGTTGTCGGTCGCGACATCCGCGAGCGCATCGCCGACGTGCACGCCGGGCTGACCGAGGTCTCCGGCAGCGCCGGCCAGTCCCTGTTCAAGTAACCCGCGCGGGCGGTGATTCGTTCAC
Source organism: Haloferax sp. AB510 (assembly GCF_024136985.1). Taxonomy (NCBI): domain Archaea; kingdom Methanobacteriati; phylum Methanobacteriota; class Halobacteria; order Halobacteriales; family Haloferacaceae; genus Haloferax; species Haloferax sp. AB510. The sequence continues at coordinate 4,002 of NZ_JAMYJY010000020.1, read as the reverse complement.
CGTCGAGCGTTCACCGCGTCCGCACGGCGGACCGGAACCGGTTGTCGTCTCTACCCGGCACTCCGCCGGCTCTTCGTTTCGATACGTCTCCCGCCCAGCGGCGGCGCTCTCGATGCTCGACAGCGGTCGAATCCGCCGCCCCACGTCGCTTAAGGTGTCACGCGGCGTGGGTGTAGGTATGCCGCAGATTCACCTCGACGACGAGACGGTCGCCCGACTCGACGCGCTCCGCGAGGACGACGAGGAGTACGACGACCTCATCAACGAACTGATGAACATCTACGAGGCGAGTGAGCGGACGCTGTTCCACGCCGGCGACGAGTACTGAGCCGTCGCCCCCGACGCTCCGTCAGCCATGCGACTGATTCGTGGTGGGTCGTTACAATCCGAGCCACCGCGCGAGGGCTCCCGCGAGGAGCACCAGTGCGCCGGCGATAAACGTGCCGGGAATCGGTAGCACGAACAGGAGTCCACCGAACGCGAAGACCAGCGTTGACGGTTTCATCTGGCGAGGACGTCGCGTCCGGAGCCGGTTACTAATTGTGGCCCTCGAACGGAATGTCGTCTTTGGCCACCAAGTGAGCGCGTCGCCACCGCCGGTCGGTTGCTCCGCTATTCGAGGTAGCTGACGCGGACCTGATTCCACTTACCCTTCTTTTCGAGGTGGTCTTGGAGCGCGTCGGCGTACTCCTGGGTGAGTCGCTCCGCGTCCTCCAGTTTCTCCTGTTCTCCCTTCTTGCCGCCGCCGCCCATACCGAGCGCGCCCTTGATGGAGTCGACGATGCTGCCGCCGCCCGACGACGAGTCACCTCCTCCGCCGCCCATCGCGCCCATCTGGCTGCGGATGTTGTCGAGTTCGGGGATAATCTGCGGGACTTTCTCCGTGTCGGCGACGATGCGCGCCTCCTCGGGGTCGTCCGCGTTCTCGATTTCGAACTCGGTCGCCGTCATGATGAGACCCCACTCCTGACTGTTGAACCGGGAGTTCATCACCTGGTCGTTGAACTCGCGGTCCACCGTCATTCGGTCGCCGACGATGCTGTCGGTCCAATGTGCCATGTGCACACGTCGTCGGCCGGTCGGTATCAGAGTTGCGGGGCCGACCGCCGACGGCGGCGACCGCGTCCCAGCCAGCCGACGAGACGCCGGGGCGAATTGCCTCCCACGCGGGTTTAATGCGGTTGGGTGACGACCCCGAATCATGGAGCGGTACGACCTCCTGTACAGACTGTACGGGAACTTCGACGCGGACGCGGTCCGGGACGCACAGGACTTCGTCGACCTCTTGCCGCCGCTCGGCTCGCAGGTGGCACTGTCGCACTGGCAGGCGGTCGACGACGAACTCACGGCGAAGAAAGACCGCATCCGTCGGGCGCTCTCCGACGGCGACCGCTACGCCGAACTCGCCGCGCGTGCGACGCGGGACCAGGCGTTCACCGCCCTCGACCTCTACACGAAGTACGGCCGGGCGGTGAACGCGCTCGTCTTGGACGTGGACGAGACGCTGCGCTCTGCGGGGCAGACCGACAACGAGATTCCGCGCGAGGTGCTGCACCTCCTCACGCAGTTCCACGAGGAGGGCGTCCCCATCGTCATCTGCACCGGCCAGACCCTGGAGAACGTCAAGGGCTTCGCCATCCAGGGATTGGGCAACGAACTCGTCCACTCGGGGAACGTGAGCATCGTCTACGAGGCGGGCACCGGCGTCTTCACGCCCGGCCACGGCTCCGACACGAAGCGGCTCCTCTACGAGACGCTCGACGACCCGGTGCAGTCGGTCTTCGAGTCGGTTCGCGGGCGCGTCATCAGCGACCTCCCCGACGCGCTCCGCGGTGGCGTTCACCTGCAGGGCAACGAGTTCAACGTCACGCTCAAGCCGAACTTCGAGACCGGCAGCGACGACGCCGAGGAAGTCATCGACGGCGCGCTCGTCTACCTGTTGGACCTCCTCGGCGAGGCGCTCACCGACGACCCCGCCGGCCCCGACTGGGCGCGGGCGTACTTCGCGGAGCGCGACCCGGAGATAGCGGGCGTGCTCGACGACCGCGACGCGCTTCCCGACTCGGAGGCGGCGGAGATTCCCGAGGACGCGCGGCGGACGCTGGAGCGCGTGACGGTCGCGTACTACCACGCCGACGCCGCGGAGCTCTCCGCGGTCGACCTGAACAAGGCGGCGGGCGTCCGCGCCGCGCTCGACGTGCTCGGGGTGGACGACCCGTTCGTCCTCGTGATGGGCGACTCGAAGTCCGACCTCGATGTGATGACGTGGGCCGACGAAAACGAGTGCGGGCTCGCGGCCGCCCCCGAGCACTCCTCTCCGGGTGTGCTCGAACACGTCCGCGAGACCGACGAGCTGGTGTTTCCCCGCGGCGACGCCGCCTCGGTGCTCCGGACCGCCTACGCCCTCAATCTCTTAGTCGACTGAGGTGGCCGCGCCGTACCGGCGTCTGGTGACTACACCATGCACACCCCGATGTCGTCACCCGAGTCATCACCGGTATCGCCGTCACCGTCACCCGAGTCGTCGGTGGTCGAACCGTCGTTCGTGGCGTCGTCCGTACTGTCGTCGCTCGAATCGTCGGACGAGTTCTCATCGGTCGAAGTGTCGTCAGACGAGTCGTCGGAAGACGAGTCGTCGCTGTCGTCGTTCGAGCTCGAACTGCTGCGCTTCTTCGAGGACTTCTTCGTCGTCGAGTCGGTGTCGTCGTCGGCAGCGTCGGTTTCGACCGTCTCGAACGTGCCGGTCGCGTTCTCGGAGTCGTCCGCGGACGAACTGCCGTCGGTATCGTCGGCGTCACCCGAGTCGTCACCGACGACGGGCTCTTCTTGGATTTCAGATTCCTCGTCCGGCGCGTCGTCAGCGCCGGGGTCGGTCACGTCGGCGCCGATACTTCTGTCGGCGTCGTCGGCGGGGGCGGGCGTCTCGGGCGTATTCACGCCGCCGGAGAGGAGGGCGAACACGACGATGACGAGGACGACGGCACCGACGCCGAGTTGGCCGAGGTTCATCGCGCGGCCTCCCGGGAGTCGAAGTCGGGACCCTGTGTCGGTACATCGGTGGCAGTCAGAGACATGGTTCGTCCCGTTATTTGCGTCCCGAGGGTTTCGTTACGAATCGTCTACCCCGGACACCGCCACAGTTCGGGATTCCGTCAGTCGGAGAGCGCGTCCCGCGACGGGCCCCGACGCGAAGTCGTCGCGGGACACGAAAATTCGCGTTCCTAACCCGTGTTAATCCGCGAATACCGCGCCCGTCTGAGTGTCTATTTTCGGCGGACACTCACCGTGAACTGAATGTCCGGAAATCCTGTGGTTATCGCTCGACTACGCGGTGTCGAACTCGGGGAGTCAAGCGCCGGCCTTCGCGCTGATTCGACTCTGCAGTTATGTCCTCGGAACGCGTATATTCGGTGAATGACTGCCTCCATCGACAGAATCGTTGCGCGCGTCTCGCGCTGGCCCGGCGTCGAGACCGCGCCGCACCGCTTCGGCGGAACGGAGTTCCTCGTCGCCGGCAGGGAAATCGGCCACGTCCACGACGCCAGCGTCGTCGATCTCGCGCTCACGAAGCGCGTCCGCGACGTGCTCCTCACCGACGGCCTCGCGGACCCGCACCACGTGCTCCCCGACTCGGCGTGGGTGACCTATCGCGTCCGGAGCGACGCCGACGTGCCGGGCGCGATGCGCCTGCTCAGACTCGCGTATCTCTGGCGACTGCTCGCGCTCCGCCGCCGGGGCGTCGACCTCGACCCGGCGACGGACCCCGACACCGACCTCCGCCGACTCGGCCTCCCCGACGACCTCGACGCGCTCGTCCGAGAGACGTTCCGCGACTCTCTCGACCGACGCGCGCCGGTCTGACCGCTCTTAGGCGAGCCCCGATCGAGGACATGTCTCGGTCGGAAAAACTTTACTAACGTCCGAGTAAACCACTCTGCATGGGTAAGAACTACGCGGAGTTGCACGATCCGAACGCGGAGTACACGATGCGGGAGCTGTCGG
>NZ_JAMYJY010000209.1:0-1294 GCF_024136985.1 Haloferax sp. AB510 | reverse complement strand
CGACGACGCGATGGACCGGCGCGACAGCACAGCCGACGCCGCCGTCCGCGCGGCCGTCGGCGACGCGGCTCGTGAGGTCGCGGCGAACCCCGTCACCTCGCCCGCGAACACGACCGTCGGACGACTGCTCTCCGACGAGCGCCCCTTCCGCGACTATCTCAGGCTCCGCATCGCTCTCGCCGCGACGGAGCGGCTTCGGGCCGTTTCCGTCGCCAGCGGCGACGTGAACGCGACCGCGACCCTGCCGCGACCGACGAACGAGTCGACCCTCCGCGAGGCGATGGATCGCGTCTCCATCTCGGGCCGCGAGAACGGGACCGTCCTCGTCGCGACCGTCGAGAACGTCTCGGTCGAAGTCGTTCGCGGCGGTCGCACCGTCGCCGCCGAGTCCGTCACCGCGACGGTCGGCGTTCGGACGCCCGTCCTCGCGCTCCACGACCGAACCGAGGCCTTCGAGCGCCGCCTCGACGCGAACGCGCTGGACGGCGGGACGCTCGACGCGACGGTGACGACGGCGCTGTGGGCGTCAGCGTGGACTCGTGGCTGGAGCCAGTACGTCGGCGCGCCCGTTGACAACGTCGTTTCGAACGATCACGCGGCACTGGCGACGAACGCCGGCGTCCTGCTCGCCGAACAGCAGGCGTTCGGGGCGACTGACGCCGACGCCCGCGGGCGACCGGTCGCGCCGCCGTCCGCGCCGGTGCCCAGAGCCTGCTCTCGCAGACCGGCGTCCCCGCCGCGCCCGAACTGGCGAACACGCTCCCCGCACCCAATCCGTCCGCCGAGTCGGCCGCGAACGAGATTCCGACGAATCGGACGATCAACGCCTCCGTCGGCTCCGCGGCCGACCACGCGCTGGTCGGTCTCCTCGACGGCCACGGCGACGCGCCCGCTTACGACGACGTGGTCGCGGACGCCCATCGTGCCACCGTCGCAGTCGAAGCCGACGCGACCGTCGTCGCCCGGAGTAATGACCCGTCGGTCGACCTCGGAACCGAATGGGAGCTCGTCGACACCGCGACCGAGGCGTCGTCGTCGGTCGAGACGGTGGCGACGCGAACGCCGGCGCTCGAAGCCGACACAATCGTCGTCGACGCCGGCTCCCGAATCGTGACGACGAGCGAGACGACCACCCGAACGTGGCGGCGGGGCAACGAGACGTTCTACACCGAGGAGACGACGGAGACGAAGACGCGCGTCGACCTTGCGGCCGTCGTCGACCCGGCCGACCTGTCCGCCCCCGCGCGACCCATCGACCCGGCGGTTGAGCCCGGCGGCGCGCTCGCCGGCGAGA
>NZ_JAMYJY010000208.1:0-1328 GCF_024136985.1 Haloferax sp. AB510 | reverse complement strand
GAACCCGGGGCCTCTCCCATGCCAAGGGAGTGATCTACCCCTGATCTACGAGCCCTCAAACGCAATCATTCATTCCCCGGTCGGATAAATAAGGGCTTCGAATCGTTCGACGGCTGTGGGGTGCGGACACAGATCGCAGTCCGTTGTGGTATCCCTTGTCTACGCGGGCCGAACTTCACAGACGTACACATCCGTGAACAGGTTTCGGAACGTCCCCATCCAATGCGCTTGGGTGTCCTGAAACTGGTCGGTGTGTGCCTTGACTTCCACGAGAACCGGGCCGCCGAACAGCTGTTGGTCGATACCAACGAGGTCCGGTGCGCCGGAGAATCCGAGTGCCTCTCGTAAGCGCTCGATGGGTTCGGTTCGGTCGAATATTTCGGCGAGAACCGTTTCAGACGCGTCGGTCCGCATCGGTCCGGCGATCTCGCGGAGGCCGCGTTCAATCGCGTCCGCGAATCTGACATTCGAAAACCGAGCATGTTCGTCCAAGTTATCGGTCTCCCACGCCGATTCTACGAACTGTCTGCCGTCGAGGACGGGATGGTTCCGCGTGCTGTCGATATTGATGACGAGGCCGCCGACGTGTTCGGTGAGGTAAGTCGAAACCAAGTCCTCGGCGTTGACTGCGTCGCCCTCGTAACAATACTCGTAGGTCACCGGCGATTCGAACGACCCCGGATACGACGCCGTGTCGCTCGCCCAATCCAGCTCTAAGTAGGTTCGACCCGCTATTGTGTCGGTTTCAGGTAGCCGTCTGAAAACCAACTCGTACTCGCCAGAGCCGTATCGCATCGTGTAGTCGCTGTCGCCGTAGTCCCGTATCGGTTTATCGGAACAGGTGCCCCGGTCGAGACTCGTGCGAAGCTCTTGCGCTTCGAACGACGAACCGACTCGTTTTTTCCGTCGCTGACGGAACGACTCGGTATGACTGACGACGACGCTCCCGAAGTCCCGGTCGTGTGCGAGGCCTGCGACACGACCACGCGCGTTTCGCTTTCCGAGGTCGCGGACGCCATCGAGCGACACAACGAACAGATCCACGACGGCGACGACATCGCGCAGGTCGACCCGGAGATCGTCAAACACGTGACCGACCTCGCGGCGAAGGACATGAGCGTGTTCGAAGACGAGGGGTGAGTCGCCGAGAGGTGCTGGCGCGTCGAATCGGCTCTTTTCAGCCACGGTAGTCGGACACGAGTGCCGGACTCGTGGGAGCCCATAGCGGGCAAACAGTTGGCTCAGAAGCCGCCAATAGCTCGATTGCGATTGCTGGACTCGCCGGGAGTCCCGCGAGCAGAGCGAGTGGGACGTCGGCGAGTCCACGA
>NZ_JAMYJY010000207.1:0-1557 GCF_024136985.1 Haloferax sp. AB510 | reverse complement strand
CCGGGTCCGGCTTCGACGCCCGCGTCGGCCGCGGCGTTCGCGAGTTCGGTGTCGTCGTCCGGCGTCACGTCGGCGGCGTGGAAGCCGGCCAGCGCGACTGCCGGGTCGGGGTCGACTCCGAGTTCGCGGACGACCGAGACGGCGTCGGTCGGGTCGAGTTCGAGGTCCGCATCGGCGTTCGACAGGCCCACGACTGCCACAACGTCGTCGTTTGCGACAGTGTCCGGGGCGTCGGTCGCGCGGATGCGGAAGGGGACGTCGAGTGTCCTGAGCGCCCGTCCGATAACACCGGCGGCCGCGACAGCGGCACCGCTCGCGCTGACGCGAAGGCGAACGAACGTCGCCTCGCGGAGCGTGGCGGCGGCGTCGGCGGCGGGTGTCTGTTCGGCGGGGCTCACGGACATTCAGTTATTCTTCGAGGAGTTCGACAGCGACGTCGTAGCTGTAGGTGAAGTCGTCGTCGAGCTTGTCGCCGCGGTAGTACGAGACGAGGCGGCGAATCTTCGACTCCGTGTTCTGCAGGGCGCGACGGTTGGACTTGTCCTGCTGGTTCTCCTCCATGTGCTCGCGGAGGCGCACGGCGCGCTCCATGAGGTTACGGAGGTCCTCGGGGAGGTCGCCTGCGGCGTCGTTCTCCTCGAGGATGGTGGTGACCTTCTTGCCCGTGGCGAGCTTGACGTCCGGGACGGGAACGCCCTTGACGCCTTCGTCGCGCAGGGACAGGCCGATCTGGCTCGGGTCCTTGCCCTGTTCTGCAAGTTCGACGACGCGGGCTTCGATGTCAGCCGCGTCGACGTCGCTCCACTCCGGTGCTTCGTCTGCCACCGGCTTGTCCGAGCTGGACGAGCCACGGCGGCGGGTGTGCATTCGTGCCATTGTTGCGGGTTGGAACCGCACTGACCGCAGAAACGAGTACCCCGCAGTCGTCTCACCGACTGCTGGGGCACTACCGCAATCCCAAGCCCGAACCGGGCGAGTCAGATTTGCGGCCGTGCTGGATTCCCATCGGGTTGTCCACGCGCGCCGGGTTAAACCGTTTCGACTCGGCCCTGACTCGACCCCAACTCAACCCGGTCGGAATCGAAGGTCTTCTAAACGGGCGACGGCTATCGGAAGGTGCGGGCTCGTAGATCAGGGGTAGATCACTCCCTTGGCATGGGAGAGGCCCCGGGTTCAAATCCCGGCGAGTCCACTCACTTCCTTTCGGTCACTTCGTTCCCTTCAGCCGTTCGTGGACTCGCCGACGTCCCACTCGCTCTGCTCGCGGGACTCCCGGCGAGTCCATTTCTGAACGGAGTGAAGAAATGACGAGCCGAGCGCTCGCCGTGGCGAGCGCGTGGATTTGAAGCCCTGGAAGTCGCGCGGAGCGAACATCGTGAGCGAGCACGTCTTCCACCGGGTTCAAATCCCGTGAACTTCGTTCGCGACCTTCGCAAACCTCCGGTTTGCTCAGTCCCGGCGAGTCCACTCACGTTCTTCCGTTGCTTCGTTCCGTCAGCCGTTCGTGGACTCGCCGACGTCCCACTCGCTCTGCTCGCGGGACTCCCGGCGAGTCCA
>NZ_JAMYJY010000206.1:0-1670 GCF_024136985.1 Haloferax sp. AB510 | reverse complement strand
CCACGCCCGCGCGAAGTCGCGGTCGGCGAGGCGGGCGAGGCTGTCGAGGTACGTTTCGAGCGGGCGGTCGACCCGGAGGTCCGCGCCGCCGACGTTCGGGGTGTACTTCGGGAGAATCGCGTCGCCGACGAACGCCTCGCGTCCGCGCTCGCCGTCGAAGGCGAAGGCGCTCAACCCGGCGGCGTGGCCGGGGAGGTAGACGACTTCGAGGTCGCCGTCGCCGGCGGCGATGCGGTCGCCGTCCTCGACGGGCGTCACGTCGACCCGGTCGCCCCGGAGGTCGTCGTGGCCGTCGAGGAACGCGGTCACTTCGGCGAGCGGTTCGTCGGGAATACGCCACTCCCCGAATCGACGCTCGCGAATCTCGCGCTCGGCCGCGATGGCGTCCGGGTCGCCCGCGACGATGCCCGCGTCGTCGGCGTGGACGTACACCGGCGCGCCACTTTCGGCTTGGAGCTCGCCCGCGAGACCGGCGTGGTCGGCGTGCCAGTGGGTGAGGACGATGGCTTCGAGGTCGGCGACCTCGTATCCGGCCGCGTCGAGTCCCTCGCGGAGGTCTCGGCGGACCGAATCGGTCGCGACGCCGGCGTCGACCAGCGTCGGCCGGTCGCCGGGGAGGAGGTAGGCGTTGTTCAGGCCCTCGAAGACGGTGTTGCCGAGCCGTATCCGTTCCATGCGGCCACCTGACCGCCGAGGTCCATGATTATTCCGAATGGTCGTGGGGGCGCGGCGTCCCGCGGTTTATCGCGCACTCGCCGGCGGTCGGTCGGTCGCCGACCCGATTCGCCGGGCGACCGCCCGGTACATTCAAAACCCGGCGTCGCATCGAATCGCACGTCGAATGCCGGTGGACTTCTACGAACTCCTCGGGGTCGAACGCGACGCCGAGACGGCGGAGATAAAGCAGGCCTTTCGTCAGCGCGCTCGGGAGTACCACCCCGACGTCAACGACGACGAGCGAGCGACCGCGCAGTTCACCGTCGTCCGGAAGGCCTACGAAGTCCTCACCGACGACGCCGAGCGCGCCGACTACGACCGGATGGGTCACGGGACGTACGTCGAGAAACGCCTCGACGGCCTGACGAAGTTCAAATACCCCGGAACGGCCGGGAAGAACGGCGGTTCCGACGGGTCGGGAACCGGTGACCGGTCGGCTTCGGGACGGTCATCGTCCGCAACGTCGTCCTCCTCGTCTTCTTCCGCTCGGTCGTCTTCTTCGTCTTCATCGTCGTCCCGGTCGTCCTCGACCTCCCGACGGTCGGCGTCCGGGCGCACGTCGTCTTCCTCTTCGACCGCGAGTTCGTCGCGGTCGGGCCGGTCGAGTCGCTCGCGCACCTCGCGGTCGTCTTCTTCGTCCTCATCGTCGCGGTCTACGGATTCCTCGCGGTCGTCCTCGTCGTCCTCGTCGTCACAAACCCGCACCGGAAAATCGCAATCCAGTCGGACGGGGACGACCGGCCGGTTCGAACGCGAGCGCAGCGGGTCCGAGTCGGCGACCGCGTCAGCGTCGGCGTCCGGGGCGACGAACCCGCTTTGGTACGGGTGGGGCGTCTCGCTCGCCGCGCTCCTCGCGTATCTCAGCGGCTTCGCGTGGCATCTCGCCGGCGACGGCGCGGGATTCGTGACTGCGCTCGCGTCGCTCGATACCGCCGCGCCCGCCGCGGGGCTCC
>NZ_JAMYJY010000205.1:0-1708 GCF_024136985.1 Haloferax sp. AB510 | reverse complement strand
CAGCCGATGGCGACGCCGCGCTGGCCGTGTCGGAATGGCCGGCCGCAGGTGTCGGTGACGACGACTCGGTCGGCGTCGACGCCGGCGCGGATGCGCTCGGCCGACTCGGCCGGGCGCTTCGGGAGCAACAGCAGGTCGTGGTCGGGGACGTTCGAGCGGTCGATGCCGGCGTTGACGCCGACGTGGCCGAACCGCGTCTCGGTCAGGAGGAACGGCTCCGACATGACGAGATCGACGCTCTCTTCGAGGACCGCCTGCGCGAACCGCGGGTCCTTCTCGTCGCCGGTCAGTTCGGCGAGGCGGGCGGCGAGTTCGCGTGCCCGCGGGCCGGCCGGGAAGTCGTCGAGGTCGGCGAACCGCCCTTCGGCCTTCGAGACGACGGTGGAGGCGACGCAGACCACGTCGTCGGGCCGGAGGTCGACGCGCTCCGAGACGAGGGCGGCGAGGTCGTCGCCCTCGCGAATCTCGGGCACGTCGGGGACGGGAAACAGCTCCATACCGAGTCGGAGGGCGAGGGCGGTGAAAAACGACGGGATGCTGGCGAACCGGGCCGGTATCGCAGGCGGGTATCGAAGGTGCGACTCGTCAGGGCGACTCACCCACTGTGGACGTGGTGCGACAACGCGCTGAATTCAGTCGCTGCGGACGACCTCGACCGACAGCGAGCCGTCGACGATCGAGCCGACCATCATCGTCGCGTCATCGCCCGGGTTCGCCGCCGTCGCAGTGCCCGGATTGAGGACGCGGATGCCGTCGACCACTTCGTCGACCACCTCGTGGATGTGGCCCGCGACGCCGACCGCGCCGTCGCCCGCGGCGTCCCTGACCGCGTCGGCGACGCGGGACTCGTAGCCCGTTCTCGTGCCCGTGCCGTGGGTGACGACGAACGTGAGCCCGTCGACCTCCGCGACCTCGACGAACGGGAGGTCGATGGCCGGCGGGTCGATGTTCCCGCGAACGCCGACGAACTGCGCCGAGAGGTCGCGGAGGCGGTCGAGCGTGTCCGGCGAGTCGAAGTCGCCCGCGTGAATCACGAGGTCGGCCTCGCGGACCCGTTTTTCCACCCACTGGGGAATTCCGTCGGCCCGCCCCGGGACGTGCGTGTCGCTCAGGATAGCGAGTCGCATACCGACACCACGCGACCGGCCTGAATAGTCGTTTTGTCAGTCGCGGACGTAAGTCACGATATGCCACACGTCGTCACCGTCTTCCTCCGACACAGCGGCCGCGTCCTCCTCGCCCGCCGGAGCGAGGCGGTCGGAACGTATCAGGGCCGCTGGGCCGGTATCTCCGGCTACGTCGAGGGCGACCCGGTCGACGCCGAGCGCGACGCCCGGCGCGAACTCGCCGAGGAAGTCGGAGTCACCGGGATCGACGCCGAACTCGTCCGCGCGGGAGCGACCGTCTCCGTCGCCGACGAGGGCCGCGAGTGGACCGTCCACCCGTTCCTGTTCGACGCCCGGAGCCGCGAGGTCGACCCGAACGAGGAACTCGCCGCGGTCGAGTGGGTCCACCCGACCGAGATTCGAGCGCGCGAGACGGTTCCCGGACTCTGGACGGCCTACCGCCGGGTCGCACCCGGGGTCGAGACCGTCGCCGCCGACGAGACTCACGGGTCGGCGTGGATTTCGCTCCGGGCGCTGGAGGTGCTTCGCGACGCCGCCGCCGAGGCGGACTCGCTGGAGGCGGTCGCGTCGGTCGCCCGGCG
>NZ_JAMYJY010000204.1:0-1748 GCF_024136985.1 Haloferax sp. AB510 | reverse complement strand
GACCCGCACCGAAGCCACCGGTCTCCCGGCGGTCGCCTCGCCGTCGCTCCGACCGGAAACCGAACCCGCCGCGGCCGGCGTCGGCGCGGACGCGCGTCCTGCGGAACCGCTCTTCGAGGCGTCCGCTGACGTGGGCGTACATGAAGTACGTCGTCGCGCCGAAGGGGACGGCGACGAACAGCAACAGAAGCTGTCGGTAGGCGAACGCCAACACGACGAGGAGCATGGTAATTCCCGCGAACACTGCCGCGAGCCCCATGACAAGTCGGTCTCGGTCCACGGGCGCAGTTAGGGTCGCACGGTGGTAAACGTCTCGCCGGGCAGCGACAGCCGGACGGAGCGGCCGGAAAAATCGAGCGTCTGCGCCGACTCAGCGGTACTGATTCAGCCGCTTTTTGAGGCGCTTTGCGGCCTGTCCGGCGGCCTTGTCGAAGTCCTCACCGTCGTCCTCGCCGGCGAAGATGATGCCGCGCGAGGAGTTCACGAGGCCGACGCCGTCCGCGAGGCCGAACTCGACGGCGGCCTCGGCGTCGCCGCCCTGCGCTCCCACGCCGGGGACGAGAAACGGCAGGTCGGGCACCTGCTCGCGGAGGTGTTCCAGTTCGTCGGGACCGGTCGCGCCGACGACGAGGCCGACGTTCCCGTGTTCGTTCCAGAGGTCGCAGAGTGCGGCGACGCGCTCGTAGAGGGGTTCGCCCGAATCGAGTTCGAGCGACTGGAGGTCCGAGCCGCCGGGGTTCGAGGTGCGGCAGAGGACGAACACGCCCTTGTCCGCCCGCGAGAGGAACGGCTGGATGGAGTCGCGGCCCATGTAGGGGTTGACCGTGATGGCGTCGGCGTCGTCGAGCAGGTCGGCGTACTTGCGCGTCGTGTTACCGATGTCGGCGCGCTTGGCGTCCAGCAGGACCGGCACGCCCTTCCCGTGGGCGTAGGCGATGGTCTCGCGCAGGGAGCGCCAGCCGTCTTCGTCCTCGTAGAACGCCGCGTTCGGCTTGAACGCCGCGGCGTGCTCGTGAGTCGCGTCGATGATGCGGCGGTTGAACGCCCAGCGCGGCAGGTCCTTGTCGAGCAGGTGGTCGGGGATGCGGTCGATATCGGCGTCGAGGCCGACCGAGACGACGCTGTCTGTCGCCTCGATGCGGTCGCGGAGGTCGTCGAAGAAGCCCATTGCCCGCGAGTGCGACGACCGGCAGTAAGGGGTTTTCCCTTCGGCGTGGGTGGACTGCCCCGCTCAGCCTGTCCGGAAGGAGAAGTCGGAACTCGGCGCGCTGTGGGTGAGCCACCCCATCGAGACCACGTCGACGCCGGTGCCGGCGTAGGCGGGAAGCGTCTCCAGCGTGATGCCCCCGCTGGCCTCCGAGATGACGCCCTCGGGGAGTCGGGAGACGCCCTCGCGGACCGCCTCGGGCGAGAGGTTGTCGAACAGGACGATGTCGGCCCCGGCGGCCGCGGCGCGCTCGCCCATCTCGGGGGTCTCGACTTCGACTTCGAGCTTCGTCGCGAACGACTTTCGCTCGGCGAAGCGGCGGACCGCCTCCTCCAGCCCGAGTTCTGCGACGTGGTTGTCCTTGACCATCACCATCCCCGAGAGCGTGAGCCGGTGGGTGTCGCCGCCGCCGGCGACGACGGCCCGCTTTTCGACGCCGCGGAGGCCGGGCGTGGTCTTCCGGGTCGCGGCGACCCGAACCGAGTCCGAAACCTCGCGGGCGGCGTCGACGGCTTCGCGGGTCGTGGTCGCGACCCCAGAG
>NZ_JAMYJY010000203.1:0-1809 GCF_024136985.1 Haloferax sp. AB510 | reverse complement strand
CTCGCCGACTCGGGGCAGGCCGAAGCCGACCGCGGCGCGGCGCTCACGGGCGACGAAATCGTGCGGAACATGCGCGACGCGCCAGAGGGCGGCCCCGCGACGCGCTGGAACTGGTGGCTCGGGGCGCTCGAAGCCGCCTACGGCGGCTACCGCGAGTTCCAAGTCCGCCGCATCCCGAAAGCCTGACCCCCGCCTCAGCGCGACGTTCTGTGGCTACGTGGCCGCCGTCTCTCTCCGTCGAGTGATGCGTCGCACTCTCCCTCGCCCGTCGTCTTTCGGGTATATTTGTCGCCTCAGTGTGGTCGGAATCTGCCGAACGTCCCCGCCGCTCCGACCGTTCAAAACCAAAGCAGATTACACGCTTGTTACAGAAAGGGTGTGTAACGCGTACGACCAACCTACCGGTGATGCCTACTCTACAATGACAGACAACTACGACGTGATTATCGCAGGCGCGGGTCCTGCAGGTGGACAGGCGGCACGAGACCTCGCCGCCCGAGGCTACGACGTGTGCGTCCTCGAAACCGAGTCCGAAGACGAGTTCCCCTCCAGGAGTAACAAATCGACCGCCGGGACGTTCCCGTCGACGATGGCCTCGTTCAACATCCCCGACGAGGTCGTGATGAACTTCACCGACGACGTCGTTCTGGAGTCCCCGAACGACCACTACCACCGGCACCAACCCGGTGCGGTCCTCGAGTTCGCGGACTTCAAGAACTGGCTCGTCGACGAGGCGGAAGCCGACGGCGCGGAGTATCTATTCGACGCGCGCGTCTCCAAGCCAATCATGGAGGGCGGCGAAATCGTCGGCGTCCGGTACAACGGCGACAAAGAGGTGTACGCCGACATCGTCATCGACGCGACCGGTCCGAGCGCACCGCTCGCCAAGGCGCTCGACGTGTGCGACCTCGACCGACAAAAGCAGGCTATCGGTATCGAGTTCGAGTTCGAGGGCATGGACCTCGCGCCCGAGGGCTACGGCGACCTCACCGACGCGATGATGCTCCGACTCGACCACGACATCGCGCCCGGCGGCTACTCGTGGATATTCCACACCGGCGGCGACACCGCGAAAGTCGGCGTCTGCTACATCCAAAACGAGGGACACCGCCACAACGCCAAGTCGGGGTACACCATCGACGACTACCTCCAGTACTGGCTCGACACCGACCCGCGCTTCGCGAACGCGGAGCGCATCGAGGGCAAACAGCACCGCGGTTCCGCGCACATCCAACTTCCGGGTCGCATGAGCACGGACAACTTCATGGCCATCGGCGACACGGTCCCGACCGTCGACCCGCTGTGGGGCGAGGGCATCGACAAGTGCATGCGCTCGGGCCGGGCCGCGGCCGCGACCGCCGACCGCGCGCTCACGAACTCCGAGCGCGACACCTCGGCGTCCGAACTCGCCGTCTACGACCAACTGTGGCACGAGCGCGTCGCGCCGAAGGTCAAAAACCGCCTGTTCATGACGGAGATGCTCTACCGCGCCTCCAACGAGCGCTACGACAAACTGCTCGAAGACCTCCATCGCCTCCCCAACGAGCAGTTGGACGCCGCGAACGGCGGCAGTCCCCTCGCCATGTTCCGCATGCTCAAGTTCGAAGACCTCTCTATCCTCGCGTCCACCGCGCGAGACTGGTTCTCGAACTAACCACCGGACGGAACGGGCATCTCTCCCGGTCCCCGCGACTCTCGTCTCTCGTCTCGATTCAGTCTCTCTTCTCTCCGCCGCTCACTCGCTTTCGTCGCGCTCGTCGCGCTCGTCGCGCTCGTCGCGCTCGTCGCGCTCGTCGCGCTCGTCGCGCT
>NZ_JAMYJY010000202.1:0-1915 GCF_024136985.1 Haloferax sp. AB510 | reverse complement strand
GAGTGGTAATACACCACGTTCAGACGGTGGTGTACGGATGCAGTTTTCCGAAGAGTCAAATGTAAAATTATCTAAAATAAGTATAGACGTTTGGGATAGTTTTGAAGAGAAATTTGGGGTCGATATCCAGTATCGGAAAGCTGGCTACCTACTTCTAGCACGTGAAGAAGAAACCGCTTCGCAATTCAAGAAAGATGTGGCTATGCAAAATAGGCTTGGAGTTCCAAGTGAACTCTTAACCCCTGAAGAAGCTGAAAAGCACTGTCCAGAATTAAACTCAGATCTATATCGGTTGGCTACTTTCTGCCCGGTTGATGGATTTACAGATCCCTACCTCGCTTTGCAGGGATATGCAAAAGCAGCCCAAGATATTGGTGTCGACGTGAGAACTAATTCTGAGGTGACAAATGTTCTCCGAGAGGGAGATACTATTCGTGGTGTAGAGACTAGACAAAATGACCTAAAAGCAGACTTCGTGGTAAATGCGACAGGGGCATGGGCCCGCCGCTTTGCAGAGCTCGCAGGCATCTCAATCCCGGTAGCACCCCGTCGACGTCAACCCTCTTTAGTAGTTCCAGAAAAACCGGTGTCTGAATTACACCCACTCGTGAGCGATCTTGACACTGGTATGTATTTCCGACCTGAGCGCGATGGCCACGCAATTGTTGGGGGACATTTTGGAGATCATGACAAGGATGTCCATCCAGACACTTATTCAAAGGGAGTTGATTATAACTTGGCTGCGACTGCCATAGAACAGGCTAGTGAATGTGCAAACCACTTCGGCCCAGAATCTGAACTAAAAAAGGGATGGGCTGGCCTCTATGCTGTTACTCCTGATCATAATCCAATCCTTGAAGAGACGATCCCAGGCTTCATCAACGCTGTTGGGTTCTCCGGGCATGGTTTTCAGCATGCCCCAGCTACTGGGAAAATAGTAGCTGACCTCGTAGAGAAGGGAAGCACAGACTTGGTTGACATTTCTCCATTCCAAAGTGACCGATTCGAAGATATCTCATTAGAAACAGAGCAGAATATGATCTGATTAGTATAAATCGCGTCTGAAGAACCGTTCAGGTACAGTCTATCGGAATTGTGTACCTCCACCAACGATATACTATCTCAACTATTGGATTTCTTCACACTCGTGTATTGATTGTGTGGATTGAATAGGTCTGACATGAAGGTATACTAGATCCAGTAGATAACTCTCTGTCTCAGGGCTATCTCCTATTTGCAGCTGAGACTACAGCTGTACCAATTGTGCTTGTAGCAATGATCGGGATGACAATAAAGCGATTATTGATCTCGCCGTCGTCGAACTCTGCGGAAACTTGGTCCTAAGCGACAACTGCCCTCATTACTTATTGGATAGTGACTGGGACACCATCTTGAGTTTGAGATATGTTAATTACATCTAATATCTGTTGGCATGAATTACAGAACTAGTCTTGTAATTTTCGTGCTTCAAAGAGACGTGGTTCGACAGGAGAGAGAAAATGGCAAATCATCATTAATGACGATTTGATATTCACAAATCACATTAGCTGACGTATCTACGATGGGGTGTCACGATTGAGAATCGTGCAGATTGGATAGCTACGCCTACGTTCTGGGCTCAAAGACTGTTTTAGCCGGGGCTTTCTGTCGCCGTTCAAATGCTCTCCGACCCAGATTTAGGATCACAGCGCGCTGATCATATCTTACCCTATCCGATTATCGAGTTCATTGAATCTTCCTCCCCGACGAATGGCTAGAGATACGTCAACCGGATTCAGCAAGTGCTTCTGCAGTTACGCGTCTACTCCCCAAAACCTGCTAAGTAGCATTGATTCAGAAATTGAGCTAAACCGTCAGGATAGCCACACGAAGACCTACAGGACCGACTGGGTAAGTCCTCCATCAACACGAAGAT
>NZ_JAMYJY010000201.1:0-2000 GCF_024136985.1 Haloferax sp. AB510 | reverse complement strand
GCCGCCCGGGCCGCACTCGACGGCGACGACGGCCGCGACACGCCGTTCTCGCTCGGCCGGCCGCCGGGTCACCACGCCGTCGAGGACGACGCCATGGGTTTTTGCTTCTTCAACAACGCCGCCGTGGCCGCGCAGGCGGTCATCGACGACGGCCTCGCCGAGCGCGTCGCAATCTTCGACTGGGACGTCCACCACGGCAACGGCACGCAGGACATCTTCTACGACCGTGGTGACGTGTTCTACACGTCCATCCACGAGGACGGCCTCTACCCCGGCACGGGCGAGGTCGAAGAGACCGGCGAGGGCGACGGCGAGGGGACGACCCTCAACGTCCCGCTCCACGCCGGCGCGGGCGACGCCGACTACGTCTACTCGTTCGACGAGACCATCGCGCCCGCAGTCGAGCGGTTCGACCCCGACCTGTTCATCGTGAGCGCCGGTTTCGACGCTCACCGCCACGACCCCATCTCGCGGATGCGCGTCTCGACCGAGGGCTACGCGATGCTCACCGAGTGCGTTCAGGACCTCTGTGAGGCGACCGACGCTGCCATCGCGTTCGTCCTCGAAGGCGGCTACGGGCTCGACACGCTCTCGGAGGGTGTCGCCACCGTCCACGAGACGTTCGACGGCCGCATCGCGATGGAGCCCGACGAAGACCCCGACGAGAAGAACGTCGAGCTAGTCGACGACGTGCGCGCCGCTCACGGTCTCGGCGCGAAGTAACGGCCCAATTCGTCGCCGAACGCCTCCGCGAGCGCGGCCACGTCGTCGCCGACGAGCACGTCGTAGCCCTCCTCTCTGAGCGTCGATTCCACGTGTTTTCCGAGCGCCACGTCGAACAGCGCGTCGCTTTCGAGGAAGCCGGTCGCCGAGGTGAACTCCCGCTCGCGCTCGACCACGTAGCGGTCGCCGTCGAGGAACGGTCCGTAGTGGTCGTCGCCGTCCTCGTACGCGCCGTAAAACCCCTCGGCGTGGCGGCGGACGTGGACCGGCGGCCCCTCGTGGCGCTCGACCACCGGGCGCTCGGCGACAGAGAGCTCGGCGAAGAGGACCGCCTCGCCCTGCCCCTCGCCGTCGGTATCGGTGTCGGCGAACGTCGCGCGCCGGAACACGTCGAAGCCACGTCTATCGAGGCCGTCGGCGACGCCAGTCAGTGACTTTCTCAGTTGCGGGTAGAGCTGGTCGTCCACGAGGTCCGGGCAGTCGAAGACGACGGCGACGGCCGTGGTCCCGCGGCGGTCGAGGTGATTCCGAACGCCGTCGGCGTCGAGCGCCGGCGGATCCGGCCGGAAAAAGAGCGATTCGCGCGGGTCCGCGAGCAGGTCGCGGGCGTAGTGCTGGAGGCGGGCGACGTTCTCAGCCGAGCAGACCGCGGCGACGTTCCGTTTGGGGTCGGTTGGGTCGATGACGACGAGCGGGTCGGAAAAGCTCGGTGTCCCGTGGTTCTCCGGGTCGAACTCGACCTGCGGACTCCAGTCGGCGGCCGCCCGGAGCAACGATTCGAAGCCGCCGTGTTCGACCACGAGGAGTTCGGCGAGATAGCCCGAGAAGCCCTCAGTTCGGAGGTCGCTCCCGTATGCGCCGATACCCTTCAGAAATCGCTTGAACACGCGCACGTCGGCCGCGAGGTCGTCGTCGAGGCGCTCGGTCAGGTAGGCGTTGTGAAAGGGCGTCCGGTCGACCGCAGAGCGGATGTCCGAGGCGGTGGGAACGTCGTAACAGGGGACGAGGTCCACGTCGAAGCCGTCGTAGTCGCCTTTCACGTAGGGGTGTTCGGCGTACTCTTCGTGGCCGTCGGGAAGGACCGCGTGGCCGACTTCGAGGCCGTACGTTTCGAGCTCCTCGCGGTCGAGGTCGGCGGGAAAGCGCACAAACAGGTCGATGTCGCGGTCGCCCGAGAGCCACGTGCCGCGGGCGGTGCTGCCGACTTGGAGCGCGTCGGCCTCCACCGGCAGTCCGCGAGAGCGTCGCGGACGCGGGATTCGAGGGCTGACGCGGCC
>NZ_JAMYJY010000200.1:0-2136 GCF_024136985.1 Haloferax sp. AB510 | reverse complement strand
CGGCCACGACCCGCGGCAGTTCGGCCTCGTCGCCTTCGGCGGTGCCGGCCCGATGCACGCCGCCGCGCTCGCCGAGAGCCTCGACATCGAGACCGTGATTGTTCCGCGGGCCTGCGGCGTCCTCTCGGCGTACGGTCTGCTCGCGGCCGACCAGAAACACGACTCGGTGCGGACGCTCCGCCGACCCCTGTCCGGCCTCGACGCCGCGGCGGTCGAAGCCGCCTACGACGACCTCGAAGCCGACACGCTCGAAGACGTGGCTGACCCCGACGACGCGGCGGTCCAGCGCGCCGCCGACCTCCGGTACGTCGGCCAGAGCTTCGAACTGACCGTCCCCGTCGGCGAGACGTTCGACGCCGAGGCGGTCGAAGCGCGGTTCCACGAGGCCCACGAGAGCGCCTACGGCTACCGCCTCGACGACCCGGTCGAACTCGTCAACGTCCGGGCGACCGCTGCGGTCGAACGCGACTCCCTCGACGTGACCTACCGCGGCGGCGGCGACGCCCGCAAGGACACCCGCGAGGCCTTCTTCGACGGCGCGTTCCGCGAGACGCCCGTCTACGACCGCGACGGCCTCGGCGCGGGGACGACCGTCGAAGGCCCCGCTATCCTCGAACAGCACGAGAGCACCGTTGTCGTGCCGCCGGCGTGGGGTGGGACGGTCGGGGCCGACGGAACGCTCGTCCTGACCAATGGGGGTGACGGCGAATGAGCGACCGCGAGGTCGACCCCGTGACGCTCGAAATCATGCGCAACCAGTTCGAGAGCGTCGCCGAGGAGATGGGGCAGGTGCTCATCACCTCGTCGTACTCGCCGAACATCAAGGAGCGCCGCGACTGCTCGACGGCGCTGTTCGACGCCGACGGCCGCCTCGTCGCGCAGGCCGAACACATCCCGGTCCACCTCGGCGCGATGCCCGAGGCCGTGGACACGGTCCTCGACTACGACCCGGAACCGGGCGACGTGTTCGTCCTCAACGACCCCTTCGAGGGCGGGACGCACCTCCCCGACGTGACGATGGTGTCGCCGCTTTCGGTCGACGGCGAGGTGCTCGGCTACGCCGTCTCGCGGGCGCACCACGCCGACGTGGGCGGGATGACGCCCGGAAGCATGCCCGCCGGCGCGCGCGAAATCTACCAGGAGGGGCTCCGACTCCCGCCGGTCAGACTCGTCGCCGGCGGCGAGACCAACGACGACGTGCTGTCGCTGCTCCTCGCCAACGTCCGCAACCCCGGCGAGCGCCGCGCCGACATCCGCGCGCAAATCGCGGCGAACGAGCGCGCCGAGGAGCGACTGGCCGACCTCGTGGCGGACCACGGCCGGCCTCGCGTCCTCGCGGCGTTCGACGCCGTGATGGACTACTCCCGGAACCGCGTCACCGCGGAACTT
Source organism: Haloferax sp. AB510 (assembly GCF_024136985.1). Classification (NCBI taxonomy): domain Archaea; kingdom Methanobacteriati; phylum Methanobacteriota; class Halobacteria; order Halobacteriales; family Haloferacaceae; genus Haloferax; species Haloferax sp. AB510. The sequence goes on along the minus strand of NZ_JAMYJY010000200.1, from coordinate 747 downwards.
CGCGACCTGCCGGACGGCGAGTACCGCGCCCGCGACGTGCTCGAAGGCGACGGCGTGACCGACGACGACATCCCCATCGAGGTGACCGCGACGGTCGACGGCGACACCGTCGCGTTCGACTTCGACGGCACGGCCGACCAGGTCGCCGGCAACGTCAACGCGCCGCTCGCGGTCGCGAAAAGCGCGGTGTACTTCGTCGTTCGATGCGTCACTGACCCCGAAATCCCGCCGAATCAGGGCTGTTACGACCCCATCTCGGTCGAAGTCCCCGACGGCTCGCTCCTCAATCCCGACGCCCCCGCGGCGGTCGTCGGCGGCAACGTCGAGACGAGCCAGCGCGTGACCGACGTGGTCTTCTCGGCGCTCGCCGACGCGGCCCCCGAGCGCGTTCCCGCGCAGGGACAGGGGACGATGAACAACCTGACCATCGGCAGTCGCGCCGGCGGTTCGGACGGCTTCACCTACTACGAGACCATCGGCGGCGGGTTCGGCGGCCGCGCCGGCGGCGACGGCATGGACGGCGTGCAGGTCGGGATGACCAACACGCTCAACACGCCGGTCGAGGCGCTGGAAGCCGAGTACCCGCTTTTCGTCGAGGCGTACGGCCTCCGCGAGGGAAGCGGCGGCCGCGGCGAGTTCCGCGGCGGCCTCGGTATCGTCCGGTCGGTCACGGTCGAGGCGGACGCGACCGTCTCGCTTCTCACCGAGCGCCGGCGGGTCGCCCCTCGCGGCATCGCGGGCGGCGAG
>NZ_JAMYJY010000001.1:0-93379 GCF_024136985.1 Haloferax sp. AB510 | reverse complement strand
TCTCGGGTCACCGCCTCGGAACGATGGAAATCGAGTCGGCCATCGTCGGCGTCGAAGGCGTCGCCGAGGCGGCGGTCGTCGGCGGCAACCACGAGGTGAAAGGTGAGGCCGTCTACGCCTACGTCATCACCGAAGACGGGTACGAGGAGGGGGAAGACCTCCGCGCGCGCATTATTGAGGGCGTCGAGGACGCCATCGGGCCCATCGCCAGACCCGAACAGGTCGTGTTCACGCCGGAGCTGCCAAAGACGCGCTCAGGCAAAATCATGCGTCGCCTGCTCGAAGATGTGGCGAACGGCGCGGAACTGGGCAACACCTCGACGCTCCGGAACCCCGATATCGTCGAACAGATAGAAGCGAAGGTCCACGCACAGAGCGACTGAGCGGCCGCCTTCGGCCGCCCGTATCGAGTGTAACTACGAGACGACCAACAATCTATGTCACGTGAATCAACCGAGTCAGAAATTGACTCACACGCCGCGAACACCGACCGGAGCACAGCTCCCGAACACGACGAGGTAGACTACCTGTCGAGGGAGGTGAACCTGCTGAAACCGAGTACCCCGTTCATGCGAGACCACCTGAAAATAATCTGGGCCGGATTCATCGCGTGGGCGCTCCTCACGTTCGGACCGCCGGTGCTCACCTACTTCGCACCGGCGACGATGACCGCGGAGCTTCCGGTCATCGGCTTCCCGGCGCACTACTTCCTCGTCGCCGTGTTGTCGCCGACCAGTTCGCTCGTCCTCGCGTTCGTCTACTCCCGCAAGCGCGACCAACTCGACAGGCGGTACGGCATCGACCACGCGGCCTCGAAGTCGCGCTCGAAGAGTGAGAGCGAGGCCGCCGTCACCGACGGAGGGAGCGTCGAATGACGCCGAGCGTGTTCCTCCAGTCGAGTGATCTGCTCCCCGAGGCGCTCAACATCTCGTTCAAACTCGTGCCGGCCATCATGGTCGTCGGGATGTTGGCCCTCTTTCTCGCCATCGGCTACGTGTTCAAAGTCGCCGACACGGAGGGGATGTGGGTCGCCGGCCGGTCCATCGGAAACGTCGAAAACGGGATGGCAATCGGCGCGAACTGGATGTCGGCGGCGTCGTACCTCGGATTAGCGGGACTGGTCGCCCTCGCGGGCTTCTACGGGCTCGCGTTCATCATCGGCTGGACGGCCGGCTACTTCGTCCTCCTCATCTTCCTGGCCGCGCAGATGCGTCGGTTCGGGAAGTACACGGCACCCGACTTCGTCGGCGACCGATTCAACTCCGATACGGCGCGGGCGATCGGCGCGCTGACGACCATCCTCATCGGGTTCGTCTACTCAGTCGGACAGGCCCGCGGGATGGGCCTCGTCGGACTGTACGTGTTCGGGACCGACTACGTCACGATGGTCGTCGTCATGATGGCGATTACGGTCGGCTACCTGACCATCTCCGGCATGATGGGCGCGACCAAGAACATGGCCGTCCAGTACGTCATCCTCATCGTCGCGTTCCTGACGGCCGTCTACGTCGTCGGGTTCACCGGCGGCTACTCGACCGTCCTCCCGCAAATCGAATACGGCCAGCTCATCGGCGAGCTGTCGGCCGAGTTCTCCGAACCGTTCGCCAACGCGGGGTTCTACCTCTGGATCGCCACGGCGTTCTCGCTCATCTTCGGGACCTGCGGCCTTCCACACGTGCTGGTGCGGTTCTACACCGTCGAAAACGAAAAGACGGCGCGGCAGTCGACCGTCTGGGGGCTGTTTTTCATCCTGCTCCTGTACTGGAGCGCCCCGGCGCTGGCGGCCTTCGGTGTCGACCTCTACGACGCCTCCCAGTACGGCCCGACGTTCGCGGCCAACGGCGGCATGAGCGGCGGTGAGGGCGACCTCATCGTGGTGCTCGCAGCGCAACTGTCGAACCTGCCGACGTGGTTCGTCGGCCTCGTCGCGGCCGGCGGTATCGCCGCCGCCATCGCGACGACGGCGGGGCTGTTCATCACCGCCTCGTCCGCCGTCTCCCACGACATCTACACGAACATCATCAACCCCGACGCGACCCAGCGCCAGCAGGTGTTCGTCGGTCGGGCGACGATCGTCGCGCTCGGTATCATCGTGACGATAACCGCGTTCGACCCGCCCGCGCTCGTCGGCGAACTGGTCGCGCTCGCGTTCTCGCTCGCGGCTATCGTGCTGTTCCCGATGTTCTTCCTCGGTCTCTGGTGGGAGAACACCAACCGTCAGGGCGCGCTCGCGGGTATGAGCGTCGGCCTCGTGCTCTGGATTGCCGCGGTGGTCAACGACCTCATCTTCCACTTCAGCGACCTCTTCGCCGAGTTCGTGCCGGCCATCGGCGCGGCACTCGTCGGCACGCCGCTGGTGTTCGTCATCACCATCGCCGTCTCGATGGCGACGGACGAACCGCCCGAGCGAATCAAGAAGATGGTTCGGCAGTGTCACAGCCCCGAACCGATGGGTCAGCAACAGTCCGCAGAAGACGTCGTCATGAATGCCGACGGGGGCCAGTCCCCCGCGGACGACTAACCAATGTACGAACATATCCTCATTCCGACTGACGGAAGCGACGCGGCGGAGTACGCCGTCGAACAGGCGGTCGACATCGCGTCGAAGTACGGGGCGACGGTTCACGCGCTGTACGTCGTCGACGTGGACGCCACCAGCTACTCGCTGGGAACGGAACAGGTCGACCGCATCCGACAGGGCCGCCTCGACGACATGCCCGAAGTGAAGGAGGCGGCCGACAAGGCGACGGGCTACGTCGCCGACGTCGCCGCCGAACACGGACTGGCCGTCCGCGAACACGTCGTCCCGGGCGAACCGGCGCGAGCCATCAGGAAGTTCGTCGAGGACAACGACATCGACCTCGTCGTGATGGGCTCGCACGGCCGTTCCGGGCTCTCCCGGGTCGTCCTCGGGAGCGTGACCGAACGCGTCCTGCGGCGGACCCGACTTCCGGTGCTCGTCGTCGACGTCCACGAAAAGGAAGCGGAAACGGAAGCGGAAGCGTAACGCATGTACGATACGACCCACGCGAGGATGACCGCACCACCCGCGGCTCCCGACGGGGTGACCCGCCGATGAGCCTCGCGGAGACGATTCGAACCCACGTGCGCGAACACCGCTCGGGAATGCTGACCGACCTGCTGTTCGCCCTCGCGTGGGTAACTGTCGTTTCGGTCCTGTTCGACGTGGTCGACGGGCCGCAGTGGGCGTTCTACCTCTGTCTGGGTGCGGGCGTCGTCGCGTACTTCGGCTTCTTCGCGTCGGTCGAAGCCGCGCGCGAGCAGCGCTGACACCGGATTCACTCCCGGACTATTTTCTCGTACGGACTCGGAGCGGTTGCGGGTTCGTGCTCGCCGGTGCGGTCACTCGTTGGTCGCCGTCGGTGACGGCGGGTCAGACGTCGTCAGCGCCGCACCGACTCTCGCGCCCGCTTCGCCAAGGAGCGCGGACAGACCGAACCCGAGCAGGCCGACCGTGGCGACTCCGCCGAGCACCATCAGCCAGCCCGCGACGACGAACCACGTCGGGCCGGACAGTCCGGTCGCGAACGCGAGCACGTCGAACAGTACCCAGAGGATGGGAAGCCCGCCGACGAGGCCCGTCCGGACGCCGACACCGGTCGCCGTTCCGTGCCGTCGCTTCGCCACCGCGCCGACGACGAGTCCGGCGAAGAACACCGCGGTCAGCGACATCGCCGACCGCCCGTCGAGATAGCTCCACGAGACGAACACCGCCGCGACGAGGCCGCCGACGAGGCTGTACCGCCGTCGCCACGAGCGTTCGCTTGGAGGGCTGAGGCGTTCCATACATTCGATAGTGTATGCTATCTAATAACTCTGTTCACGAATCGGGGAAAAATTGGACCGCTCCACGACTACTCGTCTCGCTCCCGTTGTCGGGAGGCGACGCTCACTCCAGCGGCGAGTAAGACGGCACCGACGACCTGTTCATCTCTCTGTCCCCCGCAACCTGCCTTGTGTACGCTTGGATATTACTTCCCTGCCGAATTAGATTTCATCTCCGATAATTAGGCGATCCGGGCTGTTTGGATATAATATACTAAATTTGATGAAGTCGAAATATACGGTGTATCTATTCTGGTGTATAACTGAACGAAACCGTAGCAATACTAATAATGTGTACTACTATCTGGGTGAAATGATTTTTGTCCTAAAATCCTGATTTAGCGATCGCATCCAAAATTTTGGAAAACCATGCTATATGTGGTGTGAGGGGTTCTGAAACATAATATGATACTCTCGTTAGGATTATCAAACTGGATATCTTGGCGAGCCTGACGTACCACCGATGTTCCCTCCGTCTGAACATCCGCGGCGCAGATTCTTCCGAGGCGTCGGTCGAATATACCGTTCCGCTCTTCGGAAGAGCAGTACCGCTGCGCTCACGGTCCGCTGTCGGTCTCATCGTCCGGGAGGAGCGTCGAAACGAGGAGCACGAGCAACACGAGAAGCGCGAGGAGCAACAGCGTCTCCCGCTGTGCCTGCACTATCGCGGCGTCGAACACGTCGGCCAACAGTTCTCGCTGTGCCGGAGCGAGGCCGTCGAGGACTGCCCGCTGGGTCTCTTTGGTCGCCGTCTCCGCGGCGTCTTCGAGCGCGATGACGAGCGCTTCCCGGTCGCTCGTCGACACGCCCGCGCCAGCGACGGCCAGCACGCCCTCCACGACGCCGCCGTAGAACCGCCGGAGCAGGTACGTTCCCACGATAGCGGTCCCGAACGAGTAGCCGAGCATCATCGTCGCGTTCAGCAGGCCGGACGCCGCCGCCGAGTCCCGCTGTTCGACGGCCGAGAGCGTCATGTCGATGAGCTGTGCCATCACGAGGCCGAGGCCGAGGCCGACGAGCGCCATCGGCACGGCGAGTTGCGTGACCGTCGCGTCCAGCGCCGTCTGCGACACGAGCGCGAGAACCCCGAGCCCCATGAGGACGACGCCGCCCTGAATCAGTAGTTTCGGCGCGACGAACCGCCGCCAGCCGGTCGTGAAGATGGACGCGACGAACGTCGCGACGGAGAACGGAAGCATCGCGACCCCGGTCTCGAACGCGGTGTAGCCGGCCCCGGACTGGAGGAAGACCGGAACGACGAAGATGAACCCCGCGAGGACCAGCGACCGCGCGGCGTTCGTGACGATACCGGCCGTGAACGGCGCGTTCGACAGGAGACGGACCGGGACGAGCGGCGACCCGCCCTCGCGCTCGACGCGACGCTCGTACTGGACGAAGGCCGCGAAGACGACGATTCCGAAGCCGACGAGCCAGACGGTCGGCGACGCGCCGAACAGATCCAGTCGAACGCCACCGACGGCGAACGGCCGGCGGGCCGATATCCATCCGTACCGCCCGGCCAAGAGGACGCCGGCGACGAGGGCGGTCGTCCCCGCTATCGAGAGGACCGTCCCGCCGACGTCCAGTTTCGTCCGCGTCTCGCTCAGGGACTCCTCAGGGAGATACCGGACGAACGCGAGCGCGACGAGAACGATGAGTACCTCGACGCCGAACCCCCACCGCCAGCTGGCGAACGTCGTGACCGCGCCGCCCAAAAGCGGCCCGAACGCGGCCCCGGCCGCGTTCACCCCGGCGAGGATACCGAGGGCTTTCGCCCGGTCTGCGCCCTCGTAGCTGACGAGGAGGACCGTGAACGTCAGCGGGAGCAACACGGCTGCGGCGGCCCCCTCGATGACCGACCAGCCGACGTAAAGCACGGCGACGTTCCAACTCAGCGCCGCCAGCGTCGTCCCGACGCCGTACACGAGTAGGGTCGCGGTCATCAGCCGGCGAATCCCGTACATCGACGACAGCTTGCCGCCGGGAAGAATCAGCGCCGCCATGACCATCGCGTAGAACGAAATCGCGCCCTGTACGACCGTGACGGTGGTATCGAGGTCGGTGACGATGGACGGAATCGCGACGTTCATCAGCGTCGAATCGATGACGCCGATGAACATCGCGAGACTCACCGCCACCGCGGGGCCCCAGTACGCCAACCCTCCCGCCGAACCGGTCGTCGCCGCTCTTCTTTCGGGAACGTGAGCGTTCGCGTCTGCGTCCATTGGCCTTCGATAGCACGCCTCACTCAATAAATCTCTCTGACAGAGCGGAGCGGCGTTGGTCTCTCGGTCGGCTCGGTTCAGCCGTGAGACGACTCCGAGCCAAGCGACTCGCCACAGTACGGGCACCACTCGAACCTCGGTCTCTCTCTTGGTTGTGTCTGTTCGCCCGGCTGCGCCCGCTCTTCCGTTCGCTCTGCGAAAAAGCCCGCGGCCAAGATACTCGACGGGAGCGCAAAGAAGGCGACACCGCCCAGCATGGTCGCCGCCCCGAGCAGACGGCCGAGCGGCGTCACGGGAACCACGTCACCGTACCCGACCGTGGTGAGCGTCACGACACCCCACCAGAGCGTCTCCGGAATCGACGAGAACGCCTCCGGTTGGACGCTCCCCTCGACGAAGTACATGAGCGTCGACGAGACGAGGACCAACATCCCGGCTCCGCTGAACGCGACGCCGAGGTCGGAGCGCTGCGCGTCGATGACCCGCTTGAACCGCCCTCGCGAGCGCCTGAACCACGAGAGGTTGAGGACGCGAGCCAGCCAGAAGACGCGGAACAGTCCCGACTCGAACAGCCGTATCTCGAAGAGGAGTCCGACCCAGAACGTCACGATGACGAAGCAGTCGACGACCGCGATGGGGTCGCGGACGAACGCGACCCGACTGTGCCGACCAGACTCGGCCGCGTCGGAGCCGGCGGCCCAGAGCCGGACGACGTACAAGAGTGTAAAGAGGACGATGGAGACGACGAGCAGGCCATCGAAGTAGACGCCGAACCGTGCCGAAAGCGACTCGACGGTCGATAGAACGACGGCGACGACGTTCGCCGAAGCCAAGAGGAACACGAGCCGGCTGAACCGCTCGCCCCATCGGTTCTCGGACTCCGGGTCGACCACTGTCCACACCTGGTCTCGGGACATCTGTGCCATGCCACAGTTATCTTCGCCGAGCAATATGTCGTTACCTCTCGCCTGACGGGTCGGGCCGAGCCGTCAGCGTCCGCTCGGGTCGGACTCGGCGCTCGTCTCGTTCGGCTCTCTCGTCGGTCGGACGACGGTCCGCGGCGGAATCGTGTCCTCCCGCTTCGGCGCGGACGTGACGAGGCGCTGGAACCACGTCTCATCGTCTGGCGCTTGTTTTGCGACGAGTTCGTAGTCGACGGCGACACCGCCGTCTTCCGTCGCCGACACGCGCACGTAGTTGAGTTGGTACCACGAGTAGAAGACGGGCGGGAGGACGCCGAGCACGGACTCGACGCGTCGCAGTCGCTTCAGCCACGTTCCCGTGTTGACGACGACCCGGTCCGCCACCTCGGTGACCGCGGGCCGGTGGGTGTGGCCGTAGACGAACACCGCGACCGTCGGGTCGGACGCGAACAGCGCCCTCGCGCCTTCCAAATAGGTGTCCGCCGAGTCCCGCCCGTCCGGCTGGTCGATGCCGAACCGTCTGAGCGTCTTTCGGACATCTCTGGCGAAGACGAAAAGCGGTATCGCGACGAGTATCAGCAACAGCGTGACGGCGAGGTTCGCAGTTAAAAACAGGTCGACCAGCGTTCCGGCCGGGCCGAACAGCCCGAGGAACCGCTCGATGAGATTCATCGGGAGCGACCAGAGCCCTACCGCGTCGAGCGCGAACGCGAGCACGTAGAGGAACCCGACGTTGAACAGGAGGAGAAACGGGGCGGAGACGTATCTGAGCCACGGGCTCATCTCCCGATAGAAGTAGTTGGACAGCATCCACGCTGGAATCTGCGTCATCGGCGTCACCGCCTGAATGTCTTTGAGCCAGTTGAACTTCCCGCGCTCGGAGAGCCTGCCGGCGCGACTCGTGAGCTGTCTGTTGACGAAGTAGCCAGGTGGGTTCGCGTAGGGGTTTCCGAAGTCGGGAATCCGGTTGTTCGGGTCACGTTGCATCCCGTGTTCGACGTAGACGACGTAGTCGCCGACGTCTCGGGTTATCGAGACCTCCTGTCGGAGCGTGACGTTGAACTCGGCCAGCCGGTCGACGTACGCCGGATAGGCGGCGAGTTCGTAGTCGTGGTTGCCCGGGATGAGCGTGATGGGGATTCGGTCACCGGTCGCTTCGAACTGCTCGAACAACTCCGGATAGCGCTCGACGAGGGCGTCGAACTTGTCGAGTCCCTCGACGTCGGTGAACTCCCACAGCCCGAACGCGTCGCCGTTGATGATTAGCTCGGCGTCCTCGTCGCTCGCTTCGAGCGTCCGGAGGAACGACAGCAGTTCGTCGAGGAAATCGACCTTTCCCAGTTGCTCGTCGCCGCCGATGTGGAGGTCGCTGATGAAGTAGTACGCGTCGGTCACGGTCGGTCCTCCGGGCCGTTTCGGGCCGAGACCCTTCCGCGGCGGTTCACCCCGCGCGGTTCGCATCGCTCACGCATGGTTGCCCCGCGTGATGCGGTCGAACCGCGCGGTACGGTCGAACGCGAAGCCACTCACCGAGGCTCTCGTCGCTGCTCCATCTGAGACCTGCGCCTCGACGAACCCGACTCTGACGATTACGTCTCGGTCAAACTGCTCGGTCAGCCGGTCGTCGAACCGCTGTGCGAGGTCGGGCGGCGCTTGCAAGTCGCGGGGAATCCCGACCAGCACGTCGACCCGCGGCTGGTTTCCGAGGAGCAGGTCGGCCGGTTCGTACTCCACCGTGACGCTGACGAGTTCGACGCCCTCGATGTCCGCTTCGTCGAACTGACGTTGGAGTTCGACCTGCGTCTGCTGTTCGAACGACGTGGTCTGGAACGACGCGTAGGTCACGCCGGCGAGGACGAGCGAAAGGACCGCGATAGCCACCCCAATGACGGCGATTCGGGAGGCGATAGACGCTTTGACCCGCTCCCGTTGGTCGGTGTCGAACGGCTTGAACCCCGATAGATAGAACAGAATCAGCGCCGAGAGGTTGATTGCGAGGAGGTTGACGACGACGAGCACCGCGCCCGCGACGGTGACTCCCGGGAGACCGAACGCCAGCCCCAAGCCGGACGTCGCCGCCGGCGGGACGAGCGCGACAGCGATGGCGACCCCGACGAGAGTCGAACCGGAGCCGCGCATGATGCTTATCGCCCCCGCGATTCCCGACCCCAACGCGAGGAACAGCGACAGGACGTTCGGGCTGGTTCGCTCTGCGACCTGTGGAATCGATTGAATGTCGAGCCCCGGCGGGATGAGTATCGTCTGCTGGAGTACTACTCCGAACACCGCGGCCGTCGCGATGGCAGCTAAGAGACCCAGAACCTGCAGGGCGACGCCGCGAGACGCCATCTGGCGGTCGGCCAGCACCGCCCCGACGGACGCGGAGACCGCCGGTCCCATGAGTGGAGCGACGACCATGGCTCCGATAATCGTCGCCGCGGAATCGAGCAGCAGGCCCGTCGCGGCGATGACCGTGCTGAGTAGCAAGAAGCTAAAAAACGTCGAGTTCGCCGGCGCGAGGTCCTCCGCTCGGGCGTGCAGCTCCTCGCGGGAGATTCTGAGGCCGGGAAAGCGCTCCTTCAGGGCCGAGATGCGCTGCGAAACGACCGTCTCGGTGGGGAGCACGATGGTGTAGGTGTCGTCCCGGACGCCCGCGTTCGTCAGTTTCTCCATCACCGTCTCGACGCCGCTGGGCGGAACCGGAAACTGCACCATCGCCTCGAAGTCACCTCGACCGACCTCTTCGAAGACGGCGTAGTCGATGCCCTGATCGTCAAGTGACTCAAGTACGCTCTCTCGTCTCCCCCGTGGTATCAACACCTGAACGAGTCGCATACTGGCTACAACGTCACGTGAACACAAAAAGTATGAGTGCTTTGATACGATGGCTCACTTGATTGTCTCGCTCGACGCGTCGTCGATGGCGAGCGTCTCCCCGATAGCGTCGATGAACGCCCGCTCGGCCGGGCTGACCCGCCGGCCGCCCAGTCGGAGTATCCCGCCTTCGATGCCGGCGTCCGCGACTCGTTCAGCGCACCACGTGACGAACTCCTCGTACTCGTTTTGCTCCGCCGCGGTCGCCCGCACTCGGACGATTGCCGTCGCCTCCCGACAGTAGTCGTGCGCGCGAGCTATCGTCACCGCGCGGTTGAAATCGCGCGTCTCCGCGTCGTGTCGCACCCGGTCGGCGTTCACCCGGACGAACCCGGCGAGGTGCGTGACGAGTTCCGACTCCGGGTCGAACTCGTCCGTGTGTCGGAGGGTCTGGCGAACCGTCTTGAGCTCTCGCCGCAAGCCGCCGTTCGAGGCGACGACGACGCCGAACATCACCTCGACCGGCGTCTGCGCGAGCGTTCGCCACTCCTCGGGCGTGAACGACTCTCGACTGGTCATAGCGAACTATTGGCGGGCGACGAATATAGCGTCGCAGGTCGTCGCGGGCCGAATCGGCGGACTCTCTCGGGCCACCGGGTGCGGTCGGTTCGGGACACCGCCCGGCCGCTTTCGCGCCCGACGAATTACGGGATGTGAGACAATCAGCACCTCGATAAATGCAGTTTATTATGTTATCTCACTTACGTGTGGTCGGGTTGAAAAGATGAGTTCACTAGTAGTACTCGCGTTCGATACGATGGACGGCGCGGAGAACATGCGGGAGAAACTGTATCACCTCCAGCGTCGCGAACTGATTACGATCGAGGACGCCGCCATTGCCGTTCGAAAAGAGAACGGTCAGGTGAAAGTCAAACAGGCCCAGAGCCTCGTCGGCGTGGGCGCGCTCGGCGGGTCGTTCTGGGGGCTCCTCATCGGCGTCATCTTCTGGATGCCGTGGCTCGGGATGGCTGTCGGGGCGGTGACGGGCGCGCTCAGCGGGAAGTTCACCGACATCGGCATCGACGACTCGTTCATCAAAGAGGTCGCGAACACGGTCGAACCCGGAAATTCAGCGCTGTTCCTCCTGTCCCGCGGCGCGCAGATGGACCGAATCAAGGCGGAACTGTCGGACGACGAGTTCGAGATTATCGAGACGAACCTCTCGCCAGAGGACGAAGACCGACTTCGTGAAGCGTTCGCCGCCGAGGAAATCGCGGGATAGGTTCCGAACGCCGACAGGCGACCGTCTGCACGGTGCGGAGAGCATCGCCCACGCGCGACGAGGTGTGCGCCGGTCGCCCCGGCACGGTCCAGGTCCAACTTGCTAGTTTTTGTCTCACCTGCTTCGCTCGCGTTATCTCTCGGAGACGTGCGAAGAATATCTGCGAACCGCCTCAGACGGACGTTTCGGCGCTCGCAAGTATCTTACTCCCCAGAACGAGATTCACTATACTTTACAAAGGTAGTTGTGTAACAAAAACGTCGGTGAGACATCATTATCGGGGGTTGACGGGTGCTTGATGGCGGCGTAGTCTGCCACCGATTCGGTGGAGAGGGCCATCCTCTGGTCTGAAATAGGCGTTCTCAGTGAACAGTCGGTGCGTTCCGAACGCTGGTTGGCTTTTCAGTACAGAAACGCGTCTCCACGACCTCGGAGGATAATTTTGATGCGTGCCTTTGTTTCACCAAAGTCAGATCTATATCACTGATCATCGCACAGGAACCGGCTAGCGAGGCTGACCGGCGCAGTGCTCTCGACTCGATCGTCCTGCTGACCATTCCAGTCGGCATCGAACCGTATCATAGTCACTTTCCGGAACGCTATCTGTCTCCGCGGAAACGCTCCGACAGTACGTCTATGGTATTCTTAACTCATTGTCTGATTCAAGCGTAGAGACGGCCGTGTTCGTCAAAATCACGGAGTTGATACACCAATTCACGAATCTGCGATGCTTCACCGTGACAGAATATGGTCTCTAAGCACCATTCGCATTGGTGCATATGGCCAGTAGTTTCGATTATCTCCTGAAAATCGTGTTGAATGCTATGGAGGTCACCAATACTCGGCTCGGTCGATGAACTGAGCGAGCAAGAGCGTGAAGAACTAGTCGAAGAACACAGTGTGGAAGAGCTCCGCACTGAGCACACCGAGGACGAACTCACGAAGCTCGGCGTCACTGCCTGAAACAGAAGTTGTCCCTCGGCGAGTGATTTATTTATAAACCGTCTCAGATATTTCCTTTGACAATTTCTGCGATGCGTTCACGGTCGAACAGCGTCACGTCCTCAAACGAATCGGGGTAGATGTCTTTCGCCGCCCGGTCGGTATGGTAGAAGTTGATAATTGGGCCTTGGTCAAGATAGCCAGCGCTGTAGATGGCACCGTCTTGAACTGCTTGTACACTGTTCGATCCACCTTCTTCTTGCAGTGGCTCGACAACTTCTGTTTGGAACTCAGATTCGGACGCTCCTCCGTAATTCCGCACTAGTAGTACCTCGGGGTCGATTTCAATCAAGGCTTCTAGATCAAGCGTTCCCCTGTCAGAGAAACTGTAGTGTCCCACATCTGTCGCGGCAAGTGCATCGGTCAGACCGAGTTCGCGCCACTGCTTGGTGCTGACTCCTCCATCATCAAACCGAAACGGATAGAATTGGAACCCTGATCCGTCAGCCGGATACACCAGTAAGGCAGTCGGTCGCTGGTCGGCCGGTGGCAAGTGCTCATCAATGGACTCAAGCATCTCCTCGTGGAGTTTGACGTACGCTTGGTAGCGCTCCTGTGCCTGAAAAACCTCAGCCATCAATTCGAAGGCCTCATAGAGGCTGTAGTAGCGGTAATCGTGCCAGTCGTCACTATGACGACGGATAAAATTGCCAAAGAACGGGCCGAGGTTCTCCGAAACCTCATCGACGTCAGCCTGGTCCCAGTCGTACCAGAGTCGCAGGATATGTGGATCAACGAAATGGACGTCGGCATTCATTTCATAGAACAGTTCCTTACTCACGCCGCCTGCAACGAGTTCCACGATGTCATCTGCGTTAAATTCTATTCCGGGGAGTTCCTCGAAGGCCTCGTTCGCAAACCGGTTGTGGTTCTGAATGCCGAGTGTCTGCCCACCGCCGAGTGCAAACGCCATATCGGCGAACGTCGGTAGCAATGCGGTCCACCGCTCGGGCGGGCTATCGAACTCAACTGCACCCATCGGCTCGATTTCGACAGTGTACGAATTATTCGTTTCCGTCCCAGCATCCGTTTCAGAGACGGCTTCCTGTGTCGATGATGTGCTTGATTCTGTCGACGAACTCGTTGACTGGGAGTTGCTCGAGCAGCCCGCAAACAGACCGCCACCGATGATTGCCCCGCCGTACCTCAGGTAGTCACGCCGCGTCGGCGCCTCGTGGTCGCTGGAATCGCTTGGCATATATTTTAGGCCTACCTAAATATTCAAAAGCGTTCCGAATTTTAGGCCTGCCGAAAATATCAGCGAGGCGCACCGCAGCGCGGACACATCGGCGGGCCGCTCTCGGGCAGCGAGCCCGCAGTGTGGACACGCGCTGCCGTCAAGTGTGGTGATCTCCTCGACCACCTCATCCGTGGCTTCCCGACTCGACTCGCTCGTCCCGACTCCGTCTGGGGCTTCGCCGGTCAGTGGGATGCAGGGCGAAGAAGAGCGGGCGTTCAAGTTCGCGATCCGAAACTGTGGACGTCTCGCCACGGCTAGTTGCATATCGCGATATACAATTTATGGCGGCCACCACTCCACCTCGTGCCTTACGCAGAGACCCGTGACAAGCCTAACAGCTACTGCAGCACGTGCTCTTCGACGGTCACGGACTCGTCGGTAGATTCGAACACGTCGGCCAGCGTCTCGCGCATCGCCTGCCGGCGGAAGGACCGCCGGCGCTCCTCAGAGAGGTAGTTCGACATGACGATGTCGGCGCTCTTCGACCCCTGGTCGGCGGCGACGCCCTCTAACTGTGCGAGCATCTCGTCGACCGCCGCCTGATAGGCTGTGTACCAGAAGCGCCGACAGAGCTTCGCGGTCGGGACCTCGCCGTCGACGGTCACGCCCGCCTCGTCGGCGAGGCGCTTGAACCGCCGGTTGACCGTCTCGCGGGCGATGTGCCCCGAGGCGGCCCGCGAGGAGGGGAACAGCGCGCCGTTCCAGTCGTCGTCCTCGGCGAGCGCGTCGATTCGGGCGGCGACGGCGTCGACGCCGTAGAGGAGCGCGACGGTCCCCGGGCCGTTCTTCCGCGCTTCGAACGCGATGTGGGGGTCGTCGCCGGAGAGAACGAGTTGCGACGCGCGGAGCGACGCGAGTTCGTTCGGGCGGAGCCCCCACCCGGCGAGACCGAGGACGAGAAGCCGGTCTTCGAGGTCGTCGGCGACGGCGTACACGTCGCTCACTTGGTCCGCGGTCATCGTGCGGTTGTCGGGTTGCCCCTGCTCCCAGCGGAACTGCTTCGCCGCGTTCTCGACGGGATTGTACCGCGCGCGCCGGAAGTCCACGAGGTACTCGTAGAACGACCGGACCGTCTGGAGGTATTTGAGCTTCGTCCCGTCGGTGGCGAGTTCGGCGTCGAACTCGTCGAGGACCGCGAGACAGCGGTCTATCTCGTCGGGTTCGGCGTCGCGGTCGTCAAGTCGTGAGAGCAGGTCGGCCGACTCGTGGCGGTCCCGGTAGACTCGGGCGAACCGCGCGAGGTGCGTCCGGCGGGTCGGCAGTGTCGAGTCCGCGAGGCCGCGCCGCGATTCGAGCATGTCGAGGTAGGACTCGAACGCCTCGACGGTCCGGTCGTCGTCGATGCCCCAGTCGTAGCCCTCGTCGGCGTCCTCGTCGCCGAGGCCGACGACGCCGACGAAGAACTCCCGCGGCGTGAGGTCGTGTTTCTCGCGGAGCGCGTAGGCGATGCCCGACCAGCCGCGTTCGGTCAGCCACGCGTAGGTCGGCACGTCCCGCGTCGGGTCCATCCCGTCGCGGTCCATCGCGGGCGCTATCGTCTCCCAGTAGAACGCTTCGAGTTCGTCGAGTGACTTTCGCGACCAGTTCACCGCGGCTCACCCCGCTCGAACCGGCCGCCGCGTCGCGTTCCGTGCGCCATCGTTCTGCATGCAGGGCGTGCCGCGGACGGATTAACACTTTCTCTCGTCGCGGGCGACGACGCGTCGGCGGTGGCGTTGCACCCACCGGCCGACCCGACCACCCTATATATGACGGGTATTAGATATATTGGGGAGCCGTGATAACAGGAACCCACAATGTCCGATGGAAACGACGGCGGTTCGGTACTTGGGGCGGACCCGCCCGACGACGGGCCGGGGGTCGGTGACGCGGACCCGGCGGTCGACGTCGGGGCCGCGGCCGACGAGGTGACGGTCCTCGAAAGCGGGACCGAGTTGGAGCGAACGATCGGTCTTCGCGGCGGGTTGGCAATCGGTATCGGGACGATGGTCGGCGCGGGTATCTTCGTCTTTCCCGGCCTCGCCGCCGGGCAGGCGGGTCCCGCGGCCGCGCTCTCGTTCGCGCTCGGGGCGGTCATCGCGCTGTTGGTCGCGCTCCCGACCTCCGAGTTGGCCACGGCGATGCCGAAAAGCGGCGGCGCGTACTACTTCATCTCCCGCGGGATGGGCTCAGCGTTCGGCGCGGTCGTCGGTATCGGTCTCTGGCTGGGACTCGTCTTCGCCTCGGCGTTCTACCTCGTCGGCTTCGCACAGTACGCTATCGCCGTGCTGGCGGAGCTGGGGATGATGTCGATGATTTCCGACTCCCAACTGCTCGTGGCAGTGCTCGGCGTCAGCTTCGGGGTCGTCCTGACAGCCCTCAGCATGTTCGGGACCGAGAACGCGACGAAGCTCCAGAACGGTATCGTGAGCCTGCTCCTCGGCATCCTCCTCGTGTTCCTCGTCTACGGCTCGCTCGACACGCTCGGGTTGTTCGGCCGCCAGACCGTCCCCGAGAGGTTCATGCCCTACGGGACGCTCAGCATCTTCACCACGGCGGCGCTCGTGTTCACCTCGTACCTCGGATTCGCGCAGGTGGCGACGGTCGCGGGCGAGATAACGAAGCCCGGCCGGAACCTCCCGCTGGCGATGGTCGGGTCCGTGGTCGTCGTCGGGGTGCTGTACGTCGTGACCATCCTCGTCTCGACCGGCGCGTTCGGGAGCGCCAGACTCGCCGCCTTCGGCGAGACGGCCATCGTCGAGGTCGCCCGCTCGTATCTCGGGTTCCCCGGCGCGGTCGCCATCCTCCTCGCCGGGCTTTTGGCGACGGTATCGAGCGCGAACGCCTCGATTCTCAGCTCGTCGCGCGCCCTCTACGCGCTCAGCCGCGACGCGCTGGTCCCGCCGCAACTCGCGCGAATCAACCTCCGGTACGGGACGCCCCACATCGCGCTCGCGCTGGTCGGCGGACCGACGGTCGTCCTCGTCACCGTCGGCCGGACGGAGGTGCTCGCCGAGGTCGCGTCGTTCCTGCACCTCGTCACCTACGGGCTGATCTGTGTGGCGCTCGTCGCCCTCCGTCGATCGAACCCCGCGTGGTACGACCCGTCGTTCCGCGTCCCCGGTTACCCCGTCGTCCCGGTCCTCGGGGCGCTCGCGAGTTTCAGCCTCGTCGCGTTCATGCAACCGCTCTCGCAGGCGGTGGGCGTCGTCGTCGCGCTCGCCGCGCTGGTGTGGTACTTCGCCTACGC
Organism: Haloferax sp. AB510; assembly: GCF_024136985.1. NCBI lineage: Archaea > Methanobacteriati > Methanobacteriota > Halobacteria > Halobacteriales > Haloferacaceae > Haloferax > Haloferax sp. AB510. The sequence goes on along the minus strand of NZ_JAMYJY010000001.1, from coordinate 76,818 downwards.
CCGCGACGTGCGCCTGAAGGGGGTGAGCACCGATGCGTGACTCCCCCGACGTTCGCGTGCTCGTCCCCGTCGCGGTGCTGGAGGGGCAGGTGATTCCCGACCAACTGGTTCACCTCCTCTCGGAGACGACGGTCGTCCTGCTCGCGTACCACGAGATACCCGAGCAGACGGCCCCCGAACAGGCCAGAGAGCAGTTCGAGCCGAAGGCTCGCGAGGAACTCGACGAACTCGTCTCGGTATTCGAATCCGCCGGTGCGACTGTCGAGACGCGGCTCGTGTTCACTCACGACCTGGACCAGACGACAGAGCGCATCGCCACGGAGGCGGAGTGCGACGCGGTGTTGCTCTCGAACCCCGCTCCGACCATCGACCGCATCATCGTTCCGATAAAGGAGGCTATCAACCTCGACACGATTACCAAAGTCGCCGCGGCCGTCGGAAAACGCGGAGACGTCGACCTCACCCTGTTCCAAGCCGTCCAGGACGACGGCGCGGTTCCGGACGGCGAAGCCCTCCTCGGCGAGGTCGCGAACGACCTGGCCGTTCTCGGCGTCAACCGCGAGCATGTCTCGCGCGTCGTCGTCGTCGCACAGAACCCGATCCAGGCGCTTATCGAGGGCGCGGATGACCACGACGTGGTCGTGATGGGCGAGGAGAAACCCACGCTCCGCGGCCGACTGTTCGGCGAGACCTCCGAGCGAGTCGCCGAGCAGACAGTCGGTCCGGTGCTGGTGGTACGGCGGCCCCTTGAGCCTGAGCCTGATGCCGACGACGCCGACGGTCCCGCTAACCCTGACGGTCCGACGTGAGGCAAACTCACCCCGGACCGCGTTGGCTTCCCAATGTATTCTTGTGTATATAAAACATTTCTGTTGGTACTCCCCCGACTGCCTGAGCACAACTGTCAAATCTGAAAATTATACAATTTTTACAATTTCTACAAATTGTAAATTGTTAGGGTGGATAGAGGCGTCTGAATCGGTTTCCACCGAACCTCAGTCGCTCTTTGATTATCTGGCGAATCCTGACCACTCTCGAAGCTCTGTTTGATAGCTCGTATTATTGCTAAACAGATACATTTCTCTGTTGGTCAGAACACCGTGCTCGGTCCGGTTCGGCCGTCCGCGCACGACAGCCAAACCGCGTCGGCGTGCGTATTTTCATTACACTCTTAATTGTGTCATGGATGTCGAGCCATCGTCCAACGGGTGGTGGCCGTCGCCCGCCCCGCCGGTGCGGCCTCTCGATTTCCACAGAAATCTTTGGAGACTTGCTTGAATGTGGCGTATCATTGAATCTTCTCACACCGATTCCTGGTTCGTGTTCTTATATGGTCAATACGACCGGATATTCGTTTTCCTGTGTCGCTTCTTCGATGTTCCGTTCTCGCAACTTTTCGGGGCGCGTTGACCGTCCGACGTTCGAAACCGTCACTCTCGGCCGACGGACGACATCGACGAGCCGAGTGCGGCGTTGCCGGCGGCGACGCCGAGATTCGAGGATAGAGAAGCCGTTCGGGCCGCCGCGCCGGTATCGTCGGTAGCCGCTGACCCGGCCGCGACTCGGCTGAGACGTCGGTTCTCCGTTTGTGAACCGTGCCGGGCAGTCGGCGACGGGAGGACGATACCGTCGCGGAGGCGTTGGGTGTGACGCGGCCCGACTAACTGAACGTCGGGAAGTCGTCGTCGGACTCCTCCATGTTGACGTTGACCTCGATGACGTTGGCGGTGTTGACGACGCTCTCGATGAGCTGTTCGTGGTACTCCGGCTGTTTCATCCGGCGGACGGGGCCGGAGACGCTGATTGAGCCGAGGACGCGCCCGTGGCGGTTCGTCACCGGCGCGCCGATGGCCTGCAGGCCCTTTATCTCCTCTTCGTCGTTGAGGGAGTAACCCCGGTCGCGAATCGACTCCAACTCCTCGAAGAGTTCCTCGCGGGTCGTGATGGTCGCCTCGGTCTTGCCCGGCAGGCCGTACTGGTCGATAATCCACTCGACGCGCTCTTTCGGGAGGTGCGCGAGAATCGCTTTTCCCGTCGCCGAGAAGTGGAGGTAGTCGGCGCGCTGGAGTTTGTTCACCTGGTAGTCGCTCCCGACGGCCTTCTCGCCGCTCACCTTGTAGAGGTTGACGCCCAGCCCATGCTGCTCGGTCGCCAGATGCGCGTACTCGCCGGTCTTCTCCGCGAGTTCCTCGATTTCGGGCTTGCCGATGCGGTAGAGGATGTTCTGGTACCGGACGTACTCGCCCACGAGGAGAAACTGCAGGGACAGCCGGTAGGTGTCTTCTTCCTTCACGACGAACTTCTCGGCTCGAAGCGTGCTCAGGTAGTTGTAGACGACGCTCTTCGAGAGGTCCAGATGGTTTGCTAACTCCGTCACTCGCGCGCCGTCCAACTCCTCGAGCGCCCGAACGACATCGAACGCACGAGACACCGTCTTCAGCGTCCGCGGCGAACCGGTCGTGTGTTCGTCTGCCATAGTCCAGTTCGAAGCCCCCGCGGCATAGGTGTTTGTATTTGACGAACGTCCACTTCCGTATCGTCGGGGCATTCGCATATATTGCCGCAAAGTGGCGTTGTTTGAGGGATTTCAACTACGTACATCCGCTGAACAGACGCTGAAACAGTCGAATACGCCTGTTAAGGTCTCGCGTTCTCATTGTACAAACATCGCGGTGTTTCGAGCGGTGCGTGTCGCGTCTAATCGCGACCAGAGACGGGAACTGGCGTCTCTAACCGGCGATTCCCGATTCACTCTAGCGGGCGTTTCGACTACGCGGTCGGCGCGGAGATACTGGTCGCAGTCGGTTCGAGCGTGCCGACAGCGCGGGCTTCGGGGGACGGAATCGAAACCGGCGTCGAGAACAGAGTCGAAAACGGAGTCGTCGAGCGGGCGGTCTCGTCACTCGGTCGCGAGGTCGGCGAGCGCGCCGGCGAGCACGCGGGTCGCGTCGGCGCAGTCCTCCCAGTCGGTCCACTCGCGGGGGTTGTGCGAGATGCCGTCGCGGGAGGGGGCAAAGAGCAGCGCGGCGTCGGTGACGGCCGCGACGTGCATGGTGTCGTGACCGGCCCCGGAGTGGAGGTCGAGGGTTTCGAGGTCGGCGTCGATCCCGGCGTCGTGGAGCGCGGCGCGGCAGCGCTCGCTCATCTCGACGGGCTTGCGGTCCCACGGGTGCGAGAGCGCGGCCTCGACCGGGCGTTCGGCCTCGATGCGGTCGAGGCTCGCCTCCGCCTCGTCGATGACGTACTCGATGGAGTCGTACTCCACGTCGCGGATGTCCACGGTCAGGTCGACCTTCCCGGCGATGACGTTGGGCGCGTTCGGCGAGACTTCGAGTTTGCCGACGGTTCCGACCGCGGTCTCCGAGACCTCGTTGCGTTCGTTCGTCGCGCGTTCCACGTCGAGGACGAACTCGCTGGCGGCGGCGAGCGCGTCCGACCGGTCGTCCATGAGCGTCGACCCGGCGTGGTCGGCCTCACCCGTGATTTCGACGGCACAGCGCGAGAGGCCGACGATGCTCGTGACGACGCCGGCGGGGACCGCGGCGTCTTCGAGGCGCTCGGACTGCTCGATGTGAAGTTCTATCCACGCGTCCCAGTCGGCGGCGTCGACGCGCCCTTCGCCCCGGTAGCCGATGTCAGCGAGGGCGTCGCCGAGCGGAATCCCGTCGGCGTCCTCGATGTCGAGGGCCTCTTCGACGCCCAACTCGCCGACGGCGACCGCCGACCCGATGAGGCCGCCGCCGAACCGCTGGCCTTCCTCCTCGGTGAAGTTGACGACCTCGACGGGTCGGACGGGTTCGATTCCGGCGTCCTGCATCGCGCGGACGCTCTCCAACCCCGCGTAGACGCCGAGCGGACCGTCGAAAATGCCGCCCTCGGGGACCGAATCGAGGTGACTTCCCGTGGCGACGGGTGCCGCGTCGGGGTCCGCGCTCTCTGGCTCCCACCGACCGACGATGTTGCCGACTTCGTCGATGGTGATAGAGAGACCGGCGTCCCGGAGGCGCTCGCAGAAGAACTCTCTCGCCCGCCGGTCCGCCTCGCTGCCGCTCAGGACCGTCCGCCCCCGTCCCTCGTCCGTCGGGACGGCCCCGAACTCCGCGTTCGACTCGATGTCGCTGCGGAGTCGCTGCTGATTGACTCGCATGGTTCCCGGATTCGTGACTAACCCTATTTTACTGTTTGGAATTGAATCACATGCGTGACAGTACCGGGCGGCCGCGAACTCCCCGAAATCAGCAGGCATGATGCGCTGGATGTGGGTTCTGCGACTCTGCCCACCACCATGTCGTTCGAGGACGCGCGTCGGCGACGGTTCGGTCGCCCACGAGTGACCTGCGGGACGCCGATGTGGGCCGTCGTTTGCGAGAGGTGGGTTGACATTTGTGGAGCAATCCCGGATAGAGACGAGACGAAATTGGTCATTCTACAGTTTACTCGCGCTCGGCGCTCGGAACGGTATCTGTTATTACATCTCTCTCGTCTCGATATGGTGATTGTACCCACACAACCACAATTTTTATCACACAGTAGCGGATTTGAGCGACTGTATGCAAGAGAATGGCAAGGGGAGCGACTCCTCCGACAGCACCGGCGACGGCACGCGTCGCAGTCGGTTCGACCGCCGTACCTTCCTCGGGGCGGCGGCGACGACCGGCGCGGTGGCGCTCGCCGGATGTACGGGCGGCGGTTCGGACGACGGCACGACCGAAGATTCGGGTTCCACGGACGAGGGCGGCGACACCGAAAACACCGACACGACCGCCGCGAGCGGCGGGAAGCAGGGCGGCACGCTCCAGTGGGGCGGCGCGGTGCCGGTGCAGGGGCTCGACCCGCACATCGACACTTCGGCGGCCTCGAAGCGCGTTCTGGAGAACATCTACGAGGAAGTCGTCGCGCTGCAGGACGACTACTCTATCCAGCCGCACCTCGCGGAGTCGATGGAGCAGTCCGACGACAACACGCTCCTGACGTTCAACCTCCGGCAGGGCGTCACCTTCCACAACGGCAAGGAGATGACCTCCGAGGACGTGCTGGCGAGCTACGAGCGCGTCCAGAACGGCGACTACCTCGCCACCGGCTTCTTCGACTACGTCGAGGAGCTTCGCGCTCCCGACGACTACACCTTCGAAGTCCAACTCACCGAACCCTTCGCGCCGTTCCTCGCGAAGATGGCGACGGCGGAGCTGTCGGTCATGCCCGCCGAGAACGCCGAGAAGGACATGGTCGAAGAACCCATCGGGACCGGCCCGTACGTGTTCGAGAGCCGCGAAATCGAGACTTCGTTCACGATGTCGCGAAACGAGGACTACTGGGGCGCGTCCGACGAGGACGGCCCGTTCATCGACACCATCGTCAAGAGCGAGGTTCCGGACCCGAGCGTCCGCCTCCAGTCGTTCCTCGCCGGCGAGTACGACTTCATCAACGGTATCGCGCCGAAGGACGTCTCCCGCGTCGAGCAGGCCCCCGACGTTCGATTCGAGAAGCAGTTCCCGAAATCGCTCGTCTACCTCGGCTTGAACTGCGACGTGGCTCCGTTCGACAACAAGGACGCCCGCCTCGCGCTCGACTACACCATCGACAAGGAGAAGGTCGCCGAGGCGGCCCTCTACGGGACCGGCCAGACCACCGCGTCCCCGGCGACGCCCGGCAGTCCGTGGGTCAACCCGGACATCGAACCGCGCCCACGTGACCTCGACAAGGCACAGGAACACCTCGACGCCGCCGGCATGTCCGACGGCTTCACGGCGACGTTCAAGATTCCGCAGTCCTACCCGACGCAGGTGCAGGCCGCGGAGGTCATCGCCGCCGACGCCGCCGAGGTCGGAATTAACCTCGAAATCCAGCAGATCACGTGGAGTACGTGGCTCTCCGACGTCTACTCCAACCGCGACTTCCAGGCGACGACGAGTTCCTACCTCGCGCTCTGGTACCCCGACGTGTCGTTCTACAAGTTCCTGCACCCCAACGGGGCGTTCTTCTTCACCAACTGGGTGAACGAGGACTACAACGCGCTCGTCGAGGAGGCGCGCACCATCTACGACGAACAGGAGCGCGCCGACCTCTACCACCAGGCGACGGAGATTCTCCACGAGGAGCGCGCCGGCCACCTCTTCCTGTGGTGGCAGCCGAGTCTCTACGGGGCCGCCTCGCAGTACAAAGGCGACATCGGCGCACCCGACGGGTCGACGCTGCAGTTCGGCGACAACTGGCTCGACCGCTAACAGAGATTCCACACAATGTCGATGTACAACTACGTCTTTCGGCGCGTCGGGTTCATGGCGGTGACGCTGTTCTTCGTCACGCTCATCGCCTTCGCCGTCACCAACATCCTGCCCGGTGACGTGGCCCTGCTCATCTTGGGCCCCAACGCGACCGAACAATCGCTCGAAGCGCTCCAAACCCAACTGGGACTCAACCGCCCGCTGTACGTACAGTACATCGACTGGGTCGTCGGGCTCCTTCAGGGGAACATGGGCGAATCGCTCCGGTTCGGTGAACCCGTGGCGCAGCTTATCGCCGAGCGCCTGCCCCGGTCGATGATGCTCGCGGTCGCCGCGACGCTCGTCGCCGTCGTGTTGTCGGTCCCGCTCGGCGTCTACGCCGCCGTCAACCAGAACGAAGCGCCCGACGTGAGCGCCTCGATGTTCGCCTTCGTCGGCATCTCGATGCCGATTTTCCTGTGGGGATTGGTGTTCATCCTGGTGTTCGCCGTCTGGCTGAACCTCTTTCCGACCGGGGGGTACGTCTCCCCGAGCGAGGACCTCGTCGGGTCGCTCACGCGACTCGTCCTCCCCGCGGGGGCGATGGGCTTCGCGCTCACCGCCTACATCATGCGGATGACCCGGTCGTCGATGCTGGAGGTGCTCAGCGAGGAGTACATCAATCTCGCGCGTGCGAAGGGGATGAGCCAACGGGTCATCGTCCTCAGACACGCGCTCAAGAACGCAATCATCCCCGTCATCACGGTCATCGCGTTCCAGTTCAGCTACGCGTTCGGCGGGGTCGTCGTGCTCGAAGAGGTGTTCTTCTGGCCCGGCATCGGTCGGCTGACGCTGACCGCGATTCAGAGCCGCGACATCCCCCTGATTCAGGGGTGCATCCTCGTGGTCGCACTCATCTACATGTTCTCGAACTTCGCCGCAGACCTGCTGTACGCGTACTTCGACCCGCGCATCCGCTACGGAGGTGACGACTGATGGCGACCGAACAAGAGACCGAACGCGGTCGGTTCACCATCACGCAGTCACAGCGCGACCGCATCGCCCGGTTCGTCCGGAAGTTCCGGAGTAACACGAAGGCGATGCTCGGCTTCTCCATCGTGGTTCTGCTCGTGCTCGTCGCCATCTTCGCGCCGGTCATCGCGCCGTATCCCATCGACGCGACGAACATCGAAGACCGCTCGCAGGCCCCGTCGGTCGAACACCCGTTCGGCACCGACGACCTCGGCCGCGACATCTTCAGCCGCGTCGTCATGGGGAGCCGTATCTCGCTGTACGTCGGCTTCGGCGCTATCTCCGGCGCGCTCGCGGTCGGGGCGGTCGTCGGCGTCGTCGCCGGCTACGCCGGCGGGTTAACCGACGAGATACTGATGCGCGTCATGGACGCCGCGATGGCGTTCCCACCGGTGTTGCTCGCACTCACCCTGCTCGTCGTCCTCGGCCCGGAGTTGAGTAACGTCATTATCGCGCTGGCGTTCGTCTACACGCCGTACATCGCCCGCGTCTCGCGGAGCGCGGCGCTGGCCGAACGCAACGAGGCGTACGTCGAGGCCGCCGTCGCCCGCGGCGAGAGCGACTCGCGCATCGTCTTCAGCGAGGTGTTCCCGAACTGCATGGCTCCCATGCTGGTGCAGGGATCGCTGAACGTCTCGTTCGCCATCCTCGCGGAGGCGAGCCTGTCGTTCCTCGGCCTCGGCGCGCAGCCGCCGCGGCCGTCGTGGGGGCTGATGATTAACACCGGTCGCGGCTTCATGGAGACCGCGCCGTGGATGTTGCTGTTCCCCGCGCTGGCTATCGGCATCGCCGTCGTCGGATTCAACATGCTCGGCGACGGACTGCGTGACGTGCTCGACCCCAAAGTGGAGGCGATAGAATGAGCGCTCCCACCACTGCAACCGACGCCGAGGCCGACGACGGCCCGCTGCTCGACGTGCGCGGACTCAGAACCGAGTTCCGCACCGAGGGCGGCCCCATCGTCGCCTCCAACGAGGTGTCGTTCTCGCTCGACCGCGGCGAGACCATGGGTCTCGTCGGCGAGTCGGGCGCGGGCAAGTCCGTGACGGCCCGCTCGCTCATGCGCCTCATCGACTCGCCCGGCGAAATCACGGGCGGGCAGGTCGTCTTCAACGGGGAAGACCTCCTGCAGAAGACGGAAGCCGAGATGCGCGACATCCGCGGCAACCGAATCGCGATGATTCCGCAGGACCCGATGTCGTCGCTCAACCCGGTGATGACCGTCGGCGAGCAGATTACGGAGACGATTCGCCGCCACCAGGATGTCTCGAAGTCGGAGGCGCGCCGCCTCGCCATCGAGTCGATGGACGACGTCGGCATCCCAGACGCCGAAGAGCGCATCGACGACTACCCCCACGAGTTCTCCGGGGGGATGCGCCAGCGCGTCCTCGTTGCCATCGGCTTCTCCTGCGAGCCGGACCTCATCATCGCCGACGAGCCGACGACGGCGCTCGACGTGACGACGCAGGCGAAGATTCTCGACCTGCTCAACGAGATGCAGGAGCGCGAGGGGACGGCCGTGCTGATGATCACCCACAACCTCGGCGTCGTCGCCCAGACGTGTGACCACGTCGGTGTCATGTACGCCGGGAACCTCGTGGAGACTGCCGAACTCGGCGACCTGTTCGACCGGCCGCGGCACCCCTACACCCGCGCGCTCATCGACTCCATCCCGGAGGTCGATACGGACTACGACGAACTGCCGACGCTCGACGGTGCGATGCCCGACCTCGGGAATCTTCCGAGCGGGTGTAACTTCGCTCCGCGGTGTCCCCACGCCACCGAGGCGTGTCGGACTGGCGGCGACCCGGCGCTCGACGCCGTCGGTGACGACTCGTCGCGCGCGGCGTGTCTCCACGCCGCCGACCTCGACCTCTCGGAGAGCACGGTCCCCGAAGCCGGGGCCGGCCGCCGCGACATCGACCGCAGCGGCCAGCCGCTGTTCGAGGTGCGGAACCTGAAGAAGTACTTCAACGCCGGCGAGGGCGTCTTCGGCAACGTCCACCTCTCGTGGGAGGGCGGCGGCCTGCCGACCGTCGAGCGGCGACACGTCAAGGCCGTCGACGACGTGAGCTTCGACGTCTACCCCGGCGAGACCGTCGGGCTCGTCGGCGAGTCCGGCTGTGGCAAGTCCACGGTCGCTCGCACCGCGCTCCGACTCCTCGAACCGACCGACGGCGAGGTGTATTTCGAGGGACAGCCGCTCCACGAACTCGGCTCCTCGGAGATTCGGAGTCTGCGCCGCGAGATGCAGATGATATTCCAGGACCCCCAGAGTTCGCTCAACCCACGGAAGACCGTCGGCCAAATCGTCGGCCGCGCGATGGAGAAACACGGCATCGCCACCGGTGAGGAAAAGCGCGAACGCGTGGGCGGCCTGCTCGAACGCGTCGGCCTCTCGCGGGCCGCCGCGAGCAAGTACCCCCACGAGTTCTCCGGGGGCCAACAACAGCGCGTCGCCATCGCGCACGCGCTCGCGGTCGAACCGAAGCTCATCGTCTGCGACGAGCCCGTCTCGGCGCTCGACGTGAGCGTGCAGGCGCAGATTCTCAACCTCCTGAACGAGATTCAGGAAGACGAGAACATCTCGTTCCTGTTCATCTCGCACAACATCGGCGTCATCCGGCACATCTGCGACCGCGTGGCCGTGATGTACCTCGGGAAGATCGCGGAGTTCGGGAGCATCGAGCAGGTGTTCTCGCCGCCGTTCCACCCCTACACGGAGAGCCTCCTGTCAGCGGTCCCCCACGCGAACCCGGACCGCGAGACGGACCGCATCTTGCTTGAGGGGAGCGTCCCGAGTCCCATCAACCCGCCGTCGGGCTGTCCGTTCCAGACGCGCTGCCCGAAGAAAATCGGCGACGTCTGCGAGCAGGAGCTCCCAGAACTCGAAGCGGTTGGGGGCGCGGACCACTACATCTCCTGTCACCTCTCCGAGGAGGAGATGAGCCAGCGTGACTCCTTTATCACGCCGTCGAAGCGCGCGGAGACCAGTCCGGCCGACTCGGACTGACGCCGCCCGCGCGATCTCTTCTCAGTATTTGACGCGAAGCCGGATCAGTACTTGACGCCGAAGTCGAGAATTTCGTCGGGGTAGTCGCCGAACTGTGCGTCCGTCTCCCGTCGAATCTGGGCTTTCGCGCGCCGCGCCTCCGCGAGCAGGTCCCGGAGGTCGGACACCGGTTCGTCGGCGAGGTCGACCCGGAGGTTGTGGTAGAACTCCGGCGTCGGCGCGTGAACGAGCAGTGCGGCGCTCATCTCGCCGCGGTCGTCGCCGCCTGCCGCCTCGCCGGCTTCGAGCGCCGAGACGAGTCGCTCGGCCATGTCGCCGTCGGCGGACTCGTAGGCCTCGGCGGTCGCCTCGACGACCGCCTCGCTGGCGAGCATGTTGCCCGCGACGGTGTAGTCGTCGCCGACGCGGTGGCCGGCCCACGAGACGCACTCGCCGCCGGTGAAGGCAAACTCCTCGCCCGCGCCGACGCCGTGGACCTGTCGGTGAGCGCGTGGTCGTCGCCGTCGAGGAGAGCTTCGAAGGCGTCGTCGATGCGCTCGCCGGCTTCCGCGCGGCGACCGCGTCGCGGCCGTGTTCGGTCTTCGTGTACGACTGCGTGACCGCCGCGCCGCCGGCGCTCACGTAGGGGCAGGTCGCGCCGACGGCGACGGTTCCGGTCGTCACCGCCGTGCCGAAGACGTTCGCCTCGGGGTCGCGCGCCGCTATCGAGAAGGTTCCTGGGACGTGTCGCATGGTTCGGTACTGCGCTTCGGTCACGCTCGCGCGGTAAATACTCTCCCTCTCGCGGAGCGGACCGGAGACGCGGGTGGTATCCGAGCGCAGCGTAACAGTTAGTTCCCTGTCAAACCCCGCCCCGGGTCCCGTGTCCTGTTTCTATTCTCGACTGCCACAATAGAATTGCAGATAAAATACATTATTGCTCAGCGCAATATCTTATTTATCGGAGTTTCTTATCCGGATGTTTTTGAAATAGACGTGAATGATTGCATTGTCATCCCAGATTCGAGCTGAGCGGAAAAGCTAATCTGAGGGCCGTTCTGCGGTGGCGCAGTATTTGTGTTGACGGGCAATACCACGTGTCTCTCGGGCTGGCGGTCGTCTCCAACGCTTATGTTGTCGCGGTGGCAAGACCGACGTATGAGACTGGGTATCGGTCGAACCGGCGTGGCGATTCTCGTCGCGCTGTTCGTCATCCTCGGTGCGGAGGACGTGTACGTCTGGGCCGTCGCCGGAACCGTTCCCGGAGTCGAGTTCTTCCTGGCGCTCGTGTTCGTTCTCGCCGTCGTATTCGTGGCGATTCGGGAGGCACGGGCGCACCCGCCGAGTCGGTAGTCGTTGGGCGGTCGGAACGTGGTTTTCGCCCGCTAGTCTTGCCGCTCCCGGCAGTCGAGCGGCGCTTCACAGCAGGCGGATCGATAGGCGGACGACTCGCGGACCAGTTTGCACTCGCGGTAGCGGTAGGCGACGTCCGCGCCGCAGGCCTCGCAGGTGAGGGTGTACTTCGGTTCCGCGAACCGGCGGACGCGGACCGGCGCGTCGACCGCCTCGGCGCGGCGCTTGAACGCCGGGCCGTGGTCGGTCGCGCCGAACGCCTGAAACTGCTCGACGTGAACCAGTTCGTGTCGGAGCGTCGCGGTCCACTCCCCGCGGTCGAACGACTCGAACGCCCGCCACGACAGCGACATGGTACACCTGGGTGCGATGTCGAGTTCGACCGACTGCGAGGACGTGCCGGTCCACCGCCTCGGCTCCCCGACCTCCGCGTCGTCAACGTTCGGTGTCTTCACCGCCGCCGCCCGCCGCTTCGCGCGGGTAGACACTTCCCACTGGACGCGATGTAAGTCCACGTCGAACTCGTATTGGCTCGCCGCGTGGCGGCAGTACGTCCGTGACCAGCTCACCAACTCGTCGCCGGTTTCGATAGCGTCGTACCCGCCGGGGCTCCCATCTTCGTGTCCCACGACTTCGAGCCGTGGTTCGGAGCGAGCCGATATGTGTGTTGTGCCCACCCGAAACGGTCACCGACGAGCGGTGTTGGTTCGGGTGTGGGTGTGGATTAGTGCGGGTATGGATGTTGGGTTCGGGTGTGGGTGCAGGTGTGGACGCAGTCAGGCGGTGAGCGTCGTTTTCTCGTCGGACACGAGCGCCCGCACCGCGTCGAACAGCCGCTTCGCGCTGTCTCGGGACGTTCCTTCGACGGTCGCGCGAAGCACGCGCTCGGTTCGGCTCGCCCTGACGACAAACCACGCGTCGTCGCGCTCGACGAAGATTCCGTCGTCGGTCCGAACGTCGTCGAAGCGTTCTTGGCACTCGGTCGCCAGTCGCGTCATCTCGCGGGCGCAGTTGTCGACCGCGAACGAGTCGAAAAACAGCGGGTACGCCGCCACGTCGCCCGCCTGCTCGGAGAGCGCGTCTCCCTCGTCGACGAGCCGCGCGAGGCGAATCGCCGAGAGCGTCGCGTCCGGACAGGGCGACTCGGCCGGCCACTGGTAGACGCCGGTCGGCTCGCCGCCGAAGACGACGTCCGCGTCCGCAGCCGGTCCGGACCCCGGAATCCCGTCCATCTCGACCCGGACGATGCTCCCGCCCGCGTCGGAGACGACCTCTCCGATGCGACGGCTCGCCTCCAGCGGCACGGCGACGCGGGCGTCTCCGTCCGCATCGCGGACTGCCTCGCGTGCGAACAGCCCCAACAGCGCGTCTCCGCCGACGACCTCGCCGGTCTCGTCGACGGCCACGAGGCGGTCCGCGTCGGCGTCGTGAGCCAGACCGATATCGGCGTTCGAGGCCGCGACCGCTCGGCGGAGCGTCCCGCACGCATCGTCGCCCGCGGCGACCCGACGGCGCGGAAACGAGTCGTCTGCGGTTCCGTCGAGGCGCTCGACGTCGCAGCCGAGGCGTTCGAGCGCCTCGGCCATGATGTCGTCGTCCCGCTCGCCGACGTCAACCACGACGCGCGTGTCGGAAACCGAAGTTCGTCCCTCGCAGAGATGGTCGAGGTGATGCGCCGTGGCGTCGTCCCAGCGACGTTCCTCGCCGATTTCGTCCCACGGGGCGACCTCGGCCGACGAGCCGTTGACCCGGCGGACGACCCTACTCTGTCGCTCCCACGAGAGGCGCGAGCCGTCGTCGTCGAACAGTTTCAGCCCGGTGTCCTCGGCGGGGTCGCTGACGGTCGTCACCGCCACGCCGGCGTCGCCGCCGAGTTGCCTCACGCCGTGAGAGACGGTTGGGCTCGCAACCGGTCCGAGTCGATGGACGGTGCCACCGCACTCGCAGACGCCGGTTGCGACCGCATCCGCGAGGAGACGAGCGCTGTCGCTCGGGTCGTGACCCACGACGATTTCGTCACCCATTCCGGCGAGGGCGCGACCGGCTTTGAGGGCGAGTTTCGCGGTCACCTGCGTCCCGTACGAACCGCGAATGCGTGATGGTGCGAACATACCCCACTGTCCGTCCAAGGGATGTTTACTATCGGTCGGATAATGTCGGTTAGCGTCGCTTAGCGTCTGACAAACCGGCGGCTTCGGTCGTCGAGGCGTCGGTATTGGTCTCGATGCCAGTGTCGGCGTTGGCATCAATGCTCGCGTCGGCGTCGGTATGGTCCGACATGATTTCGTACACCACGACCCCGTCGTTACCGTAGACTCGTCGATACCGGGGACTGTCGGCGAGCGAGGCGCGAAGCCGCTCGGCCCCGTCTTCTTCGAGCCCCCGGACGGTGTACGTCCCGCGGGGGACGTACAGGTAGTCGGGCGAGACGCCGACGGACTCCATCGACGCGGTCACGCAGGTCGCGTTCTCGCAGGTGCTCGCCGTTTTGAACGCCGAAATCTGGTCGTAGTACCTGTCGGGGCTCTTCCATTCGACGCCCCACGGCCCCACGAGCATCGTCCGCTTCGCGTAGTGCGGGAACAACTCGGCCGCGTCCGAGAGCACGACGAACGACGCGTTCGCATCGGTGTTGTTCCTCGCCCACTCCATGGCCTCCCGGTCGTCGTCGTCCATGAACGATGGGAGACTCGGACTGCCGTGGTGTGCCGCGCCAAGACCGCTCGCGGCGTAGAACCCGCCGAGGCTCGTCGCGACGACGAGAACCACGACCAGCGACGAGGCCATCAGCTGCCGGTTGTCGAGCGACCCGCGAACGCTGTCGGTCAGCCGCGGCACGACGACGCCGAACAGCACTGTCGAAATCATCATCGCGCCAGCGACGAACTGGAAGCGCTCCTTTCCGATGACGTACGCGCAGACGAAGAGCCAAAGCGGTAGCGTGAACTTCTTCCGAGAGCCGAGCACGGCTGTGGCGGCGAAACTCGCGAGGAAGAACACCGTGACGACGGTCGGGTCCAGCGGATAGACGAACTGGTCGAGGAGCCGACCGATGCCGCCGGCGATACCGCTGTGACTGCCCGCCGCGCCCGCGAAGGCCCCGATGCCGTGAGTGGTGACGACGTTGACCCACCATGGTGCGGCGAGGACGAGTCCCCCGAGGGCCACCGCGGCACCGCTGACGAGGCCGGGGAGTGTCCGGTCGAGCATCGCGTAGAGGACGAGCCAACTGACGCCGAAGAAGACGGTGTACGTCGGGTGCGAGAGGACGGTCAGCCCGAAGCAGATGATACCGGAGCCGACCCACAGCGGCCGCCGAGTGCCGCGTCGGAACAGCCTCGCCCCGACGTAAACCCCGCAGAGAGACAGGAAGAACGCGGACGCGCGGACGATACCGCCGGCAGAGAGGTGCCACTGGAGAACCGGCGGCGTGACCGCGAGAATCGCCGTCGCGACCCCCGCCTGCCGCGGCGTCGGGAGGAGTTCGAGCGCGATGCCGTAGTACGGCACGAGATAGAGAACCGTGACGACGGTCGGGAGGACGAGGCTGAGCGTCGTCCCCGAGGCGCCGAGGTCGGTCAGGAACGCGACCACGTAGAACTGGAGCGGTGGGTACGCGAACGGAATTCCACCGTCGTAGTACGGTATTGTCGTCGGGAGCGCGTAGCCGTTGGCTCGAATCTGCTCGGCGATTTCGAGGTACAGCCCGGACCCGTAGGCCGGGTAGTCGTGGGTCACCACGTACGTCACCGAGACGATGAGTCCGGCGATGAGGGCGAGTGCGAACCACGCGTGGCTCTCGCGGCCGAGGCCGGGAACGCCGTTGGTGAACGCGTTCGCGCGGCCCGGTGCCGCGGGGTCGAGACCGTTCGCCGTGTCGTCGGTCGTTGAGTTCATGGAGTAGCTCTCACTTTCGCTTTCGAAGCGAGACGGGGTTCGTGAGCGAGACGCGGTACGGGAGCCACCGCAGTTCGGCGGCGGCCCACGCGAGTCCGACAGCGAGGGCGAGACAGGACACCAGCAGCTCTGTGACGCCCATCCACTGCGGGAGGACGTAGTAGACGGCGTTCACGACCGGTCCGGGGAGTACCGACGACTGAGACGGGCCGCCGTCTCCGAGCGGCGAGCCACCGGCCGTCTGGTTCTGGAGGTCGAGTTCGTGTGCCGGCGGACCGCCGGCGCTCTCGTCGCCGGTCCCGAGCCGCTCGGCCTCGTAGGGGAACGCGACGGGGACGCTCCAGACGACCTCGCCGGTCTCGTCCAGTTCGAACACGCGGTTGCCGTTCGAGTCAGTCACGAGCGTGTGCCCGTTCGGGAGTCTGTCCGCGTCGCGCGCCCACTGGAGTCGCTTGTCCTGCCAGACCCACGAGCGAACCCACTCGCCGTCGTCGTCGCGGTATTCGACGAGACGGTTGTTCTCAGAGTCGGCGACGAGGACGGCGTCGTCGCCGTCCGGGTTCTCGATGTAATCGGGATTGTGCTGTTCGTAGAGGACGTCGTGAGACCCGTTTCCGAGCGTCCGGTTCTCGACGAGACCGGTCTCGCGGTCGAGGTACACCACTCTGTCGTGGTTGCGGAGGCTGACCTGAATGAGCCCGCTTTCGAGCACCTCCACGTCGTTGAGGTGGGTCCAATCGGACGGATACGGCCCGCCGGTCGTCGCGGGGTCGAACGCCGCCTGCGCGTCCCATGACCACTCGACGATGCCCGTCGTCGTGTTCACGACGAACACGCGGTCAGCGGCGATATCGGCGACGACGTACGTCGAATCGCTCAGCCTGTCGCCGTCGTGCCACCGCGTCGAGTGCTTCCCGACGGTCACGCGACTGTAAATATCCTCGACGTTCCCGGTGGTGAGGTTCACGCGCTCGATACCGTTTCGCGTGCACACGCTCTCGCCGCCGCACTCCTCGGGGGTCAGGTGGTCCGCGTAGAGGTACTCGACTGTCGCGTTCGTCCCCTCGACGGGGTCGACGTCCCAGTAGCGAGTGTGGGAATCGTCGTAGTATCGCCGCTCACCGTCGGCTCCGAAGGCGACGAGCTCGGCGTTCGCTCGCGGCCCGTCGCTTTCCCGTCCGAGCCACGTGTTCGAATCGGTCGCGATGACGGTCGTCCCGTTCGCGGGCGCGACCCGTGCGCTCTCGCCGGTCGCGTCCGTCACCGCCGCGGTCGGCCGGCTCAGGTACGCAGCTCCGACGATACCCGTGCAGACGAGGAGGGCGACTGCCGCGGCGACTCGTAGATGCGTCCGCTCGACCATTGCGTAGTCGTGGGTGGGTGGACGGTCTTACTATCTGGATGCTAAACCGCGGATGCGCCCGTGCCCACCGACGTGGAATCCGTCCACTCGTACCTTACGCACGGAATAATTAGGGTCCCGAGGGCGGGAACACGACACAATGGCGTCTCGTCTCGGGGCGGCCGAGAGCCTCGTCGTCCTCGGTGTCGTCCTCCTGTTGGCGACGGCAGCGGTGCCGACCGCGAGCGTCGTCGACTTCGGCGCGAACGGGGGTGTTTCGACGGCCGCGACGACCGAACCGGCACCGAACGGTCCGAAATCGGCCGCCGACGTTCGGCTGGTCTCGGTCGGCGACCGGGGTGACAGGCTCTGGCCGTTCACCAGCCGTGACCGGTCGTTCGAGACGCTGACGCTCCCGGTGAACGTCGTCGTCGAGGGGAACCCCGCCCGGGTCCGCTCGCTGCTCATGTACTCGCGCGACGCGACGTGGGACGAGACGAACGAGTCGTGGCAACAGGCGTCCACCGAACAGCCCCCCACCCCCGAGGCGGGCACTCCGTGGGGGTCGGCCACGGGCGCAGACCGGTTTACCTTCGTCGACACCGCGGACTCGGGCGGGCTGTGGATTGCGGAGTCGATGCAGCTCCACGACGGGACGTACTTTGGGAGCCGCATCCACCTCCGCCTGTACGGCGGCGGGACGCCGGACGACTCGTGGACGGCGATTCAGGCCCACCGTGACTACTGGGACTGGTTCCGGCTTCGGCACACGGTGACGAGCCTGTCCGGCCCGCAACACGTCGTCGAGCGGGACCTGATGCGGCAGTCGACTGTCGTCGACGTCCGTCGCGAGCGGTTCGCCAACGGCGGCATCATCGACGCCGACGGCTGGGTGTCGGTTGTCGAACTCGGTCCGCCACAACTCTCGACGCTCCCGAGAGACGACGTGCGCCGCTCCATGCCCGTCGAGTCGGCGACCAGTCGGAGTGAGGCCGCAGAGCGCGCCGGCTCCGAACGCGGCGGCACCCCCTCGGTACTCGATACGCCCGCGAGGGCGGCGGGCGTCGGAACCGTCCTGTCCGTGCTCGCCATCGGCTTCGTCGGCGTCGGCGGCCTCGCCGCGCTCGCCACTCGCCGAGACGAACTCGGCGCGCTCGTCGAGCGTCTCCGCTGGTCGCGCCTCGCCGACGACCGATTCCAGCGCGTCGTCGCGCTCGCGGTCGCTCTCGTTGCGCTCCCGGTTTTGGTCCGCTCGGCCGCTCTCGGACTCGAACGCGTCGTTCCGAACCATCCGAAGGTTATCGCCGGACTGCTCTTTCCGGTGTTCGCGTTCACGCCGGCCGTCCTCGCCGCTCACCTGCCGCGGGGGTACTCCTCGGAACTGTGGTTCGGCACCGCGTTCGTCGGCTACGGGACGGGTCTCGTCGCCGACTTCGCGATGATAGGAGTCGCTGTCGTCCCGGTCGAAGTCGTCCTCCACCGGTTCGCCGTGCTCGTCGCGCTCGGCTGTCTCGCCGTCGCCGGCCACCGTCGATTCGAGGCGTCGGAGCCCCGCCGAGCGCCGCTTTGGGCGGCCGTTTGCCTGTGGTTGCTACTGTTCGCGTGGCCGCTTTTCTTGGGCACCTAGGCGCTTAGCCCCCGGATAATAACGACACCGCGCCCCAAGACAGTTACCTGCCCTCCCGTACATGTCATCAACACGGCTCTCTAGACGGTCGGTTTTGGCGCTCGCAGGCGCGAGCCTGACCAGCGGGTGCGTCCGGCAGCTCGAATCGACGGTCTCGCGCGACGAGCGGACGCCGCTTTCGCTCTCCATCAAGACCGTCCCCGCGGACGCCGACGCGACGGCGACGAAGCTCGCCCGCTACCTCGCCACTCGCCTCCAGGCGGTCGGCGTCGCGGCGACCGTGGTTCCGATGAGCCGGGAGGAACTCCTCCGCGACGTGCTCTCGAACCACGACTTCGATATCTACGTCTCCCGGCTGCTGCTCCGGCGCGACCCGGATTTCCTCCGTCCCCTGCTCCACTCTCGCTACGGCCCGGGACGCGGCTGGCAAAACCCGTTCGGATACGGCGACCTGTCGTTGGACTCGCTTCTGGAGCGACAGCGGACCGAGACCGGCTCCGTCCGCGCCGCGACGCTCGCTGAGATTCAACGGCGCATCGTGGAGGCCCAACCGTTCACGCCCGTCGCGGCCCCGCGCCCGGCTCAGGCGACGCGGCCGGTGCGGGTCGACTGGCCGGACGGCGTTGGAATCCACAGCCTCACGGGATATCTCGGTGCTAGAGCTGTCACCACCACGTCGACCGCCTCGCGGACCGAGTCGACAGCCACGTCGTCGGCGACGCCCGCACCGACCGAGCAGTCGACGCCTGCAACGACCTCGACGCCTGCAACGACGACCGACGAACCGACCGCCGAAAACGAACTCCGAATGACGCTGGGCGACTCGCGCCCGACGGAGAATCTCAACCCGCTTTCGACGCCGTTTCGGTCGGACGGGACGCTCCTCGACCTCGTCTACGACTCGTTGGGTCGTCCGGTCTACGACCGGATGCGGCCGTGGATGGCCGCGTCGTGGGAGTGGGCCGACGGGGACGAGACGACGCTTTCAGTCCGGCTCCGCGACGACCTCGCGTGGCACGACGGCGAGCCGATAACGGCGGCGGACGTGTCGTTCACCTTCCGGTTCATCTCCGACACGGCGCTCGGCTCGCTCGACCAGCCGGTCCCGTCGCCGCGGTACCGCGGCCGCGCCTCGCTCGTCGAGTCGGTCGACGCCACGTCCGACCGCGAGGTGACGATTCGGTTCGGCGACGTGAGCGAACCGGTCGCGGCGCGCGCGCTGACGATCCCGGTGCTCCCCGCACACGTCTGGGAGCCGTTCGCCCGCCCGACGAGCGTCTCGTGGCTCGACGGCGGCCACGTCACCGAGGCGCTCGTCCGGAACAACCTCGAACCGGTCGGAAGCGGACCGCTCCGCGTGACGGAAACGGCGGCCAGGGAGTCGGTTTCGATGGAACCGTTCGAGGACCACTTCCTCGCCGCCGACGCGCTCGACGGCCGACTGTCCCGGTTTGACGGCGGTTTCTCGTTCGACTCGCTGCGGTTCGATGTCGTTCCCTCCGACGGCGCTGCCGTCGAACTGCTCGCGACCGACGCCGTCGACGCGACGGCGAACTCGCTGTCGGCCGATTCGAGGGCGGCCGCGGCGGACGAACCCGGAATCTCCGTTCGCACCAGCCGCCCCGAGTGGTGTTATCACATCGGCTACAACCACCGACGGCCGCCCTTCATGAACCCCAGGTTCCGGCGGGCGGTCGCCCGGCTCGTCGACCGCGAGTTCCTCGTGGACTCGGTGTTCGGCGGCGAGACCGAACCGGCGTCGTCACCGCTGGTCGCGACGACGTACGTCCCATCGGGTGATGCGTGGGAGGAGGCCACGTCCGAACTCGAATTCGTCGGCGACTCGGGGACCGGCACGCTCGACGCGGAGCGAGCGCGGTCGGTGTTCGAAGACGCGGGATACGCCTACTCGGGCGACGGCGACCTCCTCATTCAAGAATGATCGCCGCTCAGTCTTCGATAGGCGTCTCACCGCTCGTCGCGGTTCTCGCCCGCGTGCTCGGCGGTGCGGCTGTCGCGTTGGCGCTCGCAACGCTCACTATTATCGGGCCGTCGCGTCTCACGACGGCGTACGGGTCGGGGAGCGACCGCTTGCGCGAGGCCGCGCCGTACCTCTGCCTGCTGGCGGTCGTTCTCCTCGTGAACAAGGTCGCCCGCGGCGTCGGCCCGGAAGTGTCGTGGGCGCTGGGCTGGAACGCCACCGGCGTCATCTACGCTATCGAGGGGAACTTCGTTCAGCACGTTCAGTCGCTCGCGACGCCGATGCTCACCGCCGTCCTCTCGCGGGTGTATCTTTCGGGATACGTCTTTCTGCTCACGTTTCCGTTCGTCGCGTACTTCGCGGCGGCCGACGAGCGGCCGCTGAAACTCACCGCGGTCACGTACGCGGTGAACTACGCCATCGGCCTGACCTGCTACGTCCTGTTTATCTCCTACGGTCCCCGTAACCTCCTGCCGGGACAGGTCGAGTCGCTCCTGTACAGCACCTACCCGCAGACGCAGATACTCACCGGCGAGGTGAACGTGAACACGAACGTGTTCCCGTCGCTTCATACGTCGCTTTCGGTCTCGGCGGCGGCGATTGCGATTCGGACGCGGGAGACGTACCCCGCGTGGGCCGTCGTCGCGTCGGTGCTCGCCGCCGCGGTCGCGTTCTCGACGATGTACCTCGGGATTCACTGGGGGACCGACGTAGTCGCCGGCGTCGTCCTCGGGGTCGGCAGCGTCGCGTTCGGCGATTGGCTCGTCGGCCGCCGGTCCGCGGACGCGTGACCCTTACCGCCCGGATAATAAGGTTCGGCCGATTCCTGCGGTCGGTCGTGAGCGCCATCATTACACTTCGAATCCCGGCGTCCGCGTTCGTTCTCGATGATGTCCTCTCACGCAGTTCCATCACCGAGGCGCGTCTGGTTCGCTCCGTGCAACTCGATGAGCCCACGCTCTCGCCACTGCTGTGGGTCCGGAGCGACGACCCAGCGCAGATCGCGTCGTCGCTTCGTGACGACCCGAGCGTTGGTTCGGTCGCGCCGTTCGCCTCGTCAACCGGCGGCGGCGTCTACCGCCTGAGCCTCAGACCGCTCGCCGACGAGTTCATGCGACTGTTCGCCGACGGCGGTCTCAGCGTTCTCGACGCCCACGGCCGAGACGGTGAGTGGGTGGTCCGCGTCTTCGCCCGCGACCGCGACTCGATCGGGTCACTCGGTGACGGATGGCGACGCACCGGGCCGGAGTTCGATGTCGAACGAGTTCGGTCGCCCGAGAACCTCGGAGACCCGACGCGGTTCGGACTGACCGACCGGCAGCACCACACCCTCGTCACCGCGTTCCGACAGGGGTACTACAGCGTCCCCCGCGATTCGGATATAAGGGAGCTCTCGAACACGCTCGGTGTCACCCATCAGGCGACCTCGCAGCGGCTCCGACGCGGTCACGAACGGCTGATTCGGCGGGCGCTCGTTGAGCAGCCGTCACCGAGTCTCCCTTATTAGGCGCTTGCACTTGCAACCGATAAGACGAGAGGTCTAGTCGATATACCAACTGTTGGAATGAGTACTCGGTGCGAACGACAGAGCCGTACGCTGTGACCTCTCACTGAGCAGTCGGTCCGAGGGACCGACTGCGCGCTCTGTTCTGTCGGTTCCGGGACCCTACGCGTCCCATCGATCGCGTACCCCGCCCCGACGGTTCTACCGTCGTCGAACGCTCGGCTCGGCGGGTACTCGTTCCCGCCCCGATATCGACATCGACGAGCCGTCGGCTATCCGGCGACCGAACCAGCAGAGGACCGTTACCGAAATCTATGACACAGAACGCATCCCTAATCACGTTGGTAACACGTACAAAAAGATGAGGAACAGATAGTGAGCTATGGCGGACCGCAGTAACGACGACACCCACTTGGCCGGGACCGTGGCAGGCATCGCCGGAGCCGGGGGTAGTGCGCTCGGGTATCGACGAGCCATTGCCTCGCGTTTCGCGGCCTGCTGGCACGCGTTCGTCCGTCTCGTTGCGTCCCTCTCGAATCGGTCCGGCCGCAGAGACGGTGGGCCACCGACCACCGATTCGGCGGGCACGTCCCCGTGTTCCGAGGGACACGCATCGTCCGACCCCGACGCGAACCGCGGGCTTCTCGGCATCGACCCCGAACTGCTCAACTCCGAGCGCCGAATCCTTCAACTGCTCATCGTCGAGGGCGGGCGACTGCCGCAGTCGCAGCTGGTCGAGCGGACGCGGTGGTCCGACTCGACTATCAGTCGAACGCTGTGTCGGATGGAGACGCAGGGGCGAATCGAGCGCTTCCAACTCGGGTCGGGGAAGTGCGTCGTTCTCCCGCAGGACGACGAGTAGCCGAGTCGACCATTCGGTCGCCTCACAGTGACTCCGCTTGGACCTCCGACCGCGTTTGGGATCGAGTCGTATCGCCTCCCGGCGGCGCCACCGACGACACTCGACCGAGCGTGCCGTGAGAGAACGTCTCCGCGCACCGACGCGACGAGGACGCCGGCGTGAGACTCGATGGCGGGCCGGGTGACGCTCCCCTGTCGCGATTCACAGCGCGAGCGTGACCGTCCCGAACAGCATGAACAGGAACACGAGCTGGCGCGCTCGGACGTACGACGGTCCGACGCGGTTCACGTGCCCAAGCCCTGACGTGACGACCGCGAGGCCGACGAACAGTGCGCTCACTGCGACGAATTGTCCCGTGAGCATTGGTTACCGGACCTCCACAGCGGCAGCGATTGGCGTCTCAATCCCGCTTGTTACGTGTCCACGAGGCATGGACGTGAGTTGTGTGCATTGGCATATCCTTATTCAGGCTGTAACTGACACGGAAAAGACGGCGCATTCATAATATCATGTTGTCACTTTCTCGGGTTTTCTGCGTTCGACTCGGCGTCGGCCGGCATTACAGCCCCGGTAAACTGAGCGAAATAGTGCCGCGAGACGAACCGTTCGACTTCCCAAGGATTCGCTGGCGTCACTCCTCGGTGAGGGCGCGGTAGCCGAAGAAGAGGACGACGAGCGCGGCGGGGACGAGGGCGAAAGACGTGTCGAATGGGCTCACGCTCGATGCGGTGACGGCGACGCCGGCGACGCCAACCAAGATGACGCCGACGTTCACTAACCGCTTTCGCGAGACCGTCACTCGGTCGTCAGTCGACTCGGTCGCGACCGAACCTCGGTCCGTGCCTCTCGCGTTATCGAGGGTCGAACCCGGGTCTATCTCGGTCGACGTGCGAGTCGCGTGGGCCGCCTCGTGGGTCGGCGAAAAGACGCGCCCGCTCTCGCGGTGGAAGACGAGACGACCGTCGTCGTCGAGCCGCGGCAAGTCGAAGTCGAAGAGCACGCTGTGTATCTCCTCGTCCGTCGGGACCATCCCGTCCGTCTCGTCTTGGAACCACTCCGAGAGCGCGACGGTCAGCTCGCCGACGGTGTACGGCGTCTCGGAACGCTCGTTCACGAGCGAAACGATGGTGTCTCGTCGTCGAGATTCGGTGACGCCGCCGAGGCCGGGTCTGTCGTCGAGTGAGGGTCCAGATTCCTCTCCGGTGTCGTCGGGGCCGCCCGGTGCCCACGCTGGAGCCATTGACGTTTCCGGCTATGTAATCTATAAAAATAAAACCACGGTGTCCGGCCCCGATGAATCGGTGGAATCGACGCTTCAGTGGCGCTGTGTGCTTATCTAAACCATAATAATGGGTTCCTGGTGTCTGGCACTCGACAGCGGTCGCAGGACCGCAGGACATGCTATGAGACGCACACACCCAAGCGATTATCGACGCGACTGTTCGGCGCTTCACGGCGCGGCGGCTCCGACGCACGGAGGACGACGCCGATGACTGGAGACATCAGTATCGCCTCCCCGGTTCTCGGAGACGAAGAACTCGACCGCATCGAATCCGTCGTCGAGTCGGGGATGATCGCGGACGGCCCCGAGGTACGAACGTTCGAGTCCGAGTTCGCGGACTACTGCGACGCCGACCACGGCGTCGCCACGTCGAACGGGACCACCGCGCTGCACACGGCGCTCGAAGCGGTCGGCGTCGGCCCCGGCGACCGCGTTCTGACGACGCCCTTTTCGTTCGTCGCGACGGCGAACGCGATTCGATTCGCCGGTGCCGAGCCGGTGTTCGCTGACATCGACCCCGAGACGTTCAACCTCGACCCCGAGCGGGTCGAAGCGACCCTCGAATCGCTCGAGTCGGACGTGCAGGCGATGGTCGTCGTCCACCTCTACGGCCTCCCCGCGCCGATGGACGAACTCCGTGACATCGCCGACGACTACGACGTGGCCCTCGTCGAAGACGCGGCGCAAGCCCACGGTGCCGAGTACTTCGGCACGCCGGTCGGGTCGCTCGGCGACGCCGCGAGCTTCTCGTTTTACCCGACGAAGAACATGACCACCGGCGAAGGTGGGATGGTCGTCACCGACGACGAGACCGTCGCACAGAACGCCGCGAGCTTCGTCAATCACGGCCGGGAGACCGACGGCTACCGGCACGTCTCGCTCGGTCACAACTTCCGGATGACGAGCGTCGCGGCCGCGATGGGACGCGCCCAACTCGAACGCCTCTCCGGCTTCATCGAGGACCGTCGCTCGAACGCGGCGCGACTCGACGAGCTGTTGGCCGACACGGACGCGGCGACGCCGACGGTCCCCGATGGGTTCGACCACTCGTACCACCAGTACACGATTCGGGTCGGCAACCGCGACTCGGTCGTCGAACAGCTGGACGAACGCGGCATCGGGTGCGGGATTTACTACCCACGGTGCATCCACGACCAGCCCGCCTACGACTTCCTCGACGTGCGTGCGCCCGTCGCCGAGCGGGTCGCAGAGCAGGCCCTCTCCATCCCGGTCCATCCGAGTCTCACCGAAGCGGAGGTCGAGCGAGTCGGGACCGTCCTCCGAGACGAGGTCTCTATCGAGCCTCCGTCCGGCACTCGCGCGTCTACCGTGGGGGCGTCCGATGACTGACGGCACCGTCGCGGCCGGGGTCATCGGCGTCGGGAGTATGGGACAGAACCACGCTCGGGTGTACGACGAACTGGGCGACACGGAGCTCGTCGGCGTCTTCGACGTCGACGACGACCGGGCCGAGTCCGTCGCGGACGACTACGGGACGACCGCGCGGTCGATGGACGACCTCCTCGACGCGGCGGACATCGTCTCCGTCGTCGTCCCGACGCAGTTCCACTACGAGAACGCGAAGCGCGCCCTCGAATCGGACGTTCACGTCCTCGTCGAGAAACCGTTCGTCGAAGACCCGGACAACGGCCGGGAGCTCATCGACATCGCCGACGAGCGAGACCTCGCGTTACAGGTTGGTCACATCGAGCGGTTCAACCCGGCGGTTCGCGCTCTCCGCGACCTCGTCGACGACCTCGACATCCACGCGGTCTCGACCGAGCGACTCGGGCCGCCCGTCGACCGCGCCATCGACGACACGGTCGTGATGGACCTGATGATTCACGACCTCGACATCGTCCTCGACATCGTCGACGGCGAGGTCGACTCGTACGACGCCGTTGGAACGCCGGACTGCAGCCACGCGAACGCGAACCTCGCGTTCGACTCCGGGGTGACGGCGTCGCTCACGACGAGTCGCGTCACCCAAGAGAAGGTTCGGGGTCTCACTATCTCGGCGGCCGACTGCCGCGTGAAGGTCGACTACATCGACCAGAACATCGAGATTCACCGCTCGTCGGTCCCCTCGTACATCGACGACGAGTCGCTTGTCCGCCACCGCCACGAGAACTTCGTGGAGACGCTCGCGGTCGAGCAGGTCGAACCCCTCCAGAGCGAGCTGCGGTCGTTCGCGAACGCCGCTTCGACCGGTACGGAGCCCGTCGTGGACGGCGAGCAGGGGCTTCGGGTGTTGAAGCTGACGAAGAAGCTCGACGAGACCGCGCGGGAAACACTCGATGACGGGGCTCCACTGACCTCCACGGTCGACTGAAACACGGGCTTTACCGGGTTTATCACGTGCCTTTGGTGGAACAACAATCCGACTTTCGCTGAATCGCTATCGGGCGCTTCTCGACTGCTGTCAAACGTTCAATAAAGCCGCTGTCTTGCGATTACGCACCGATGAAACAGTCTGAAACAGTCACTAAACTGCTGCAATACGTCTTGATTCCGGTCGGGTTTTCACAACAGTTCGGAAAATCCGGGACGGTGTTGACGCTTTATTGGGGGTCACAGTAACGGTTGGAGCGAGCATGACCACTCAAGTGAACGGTACCGAAAGCGCGCTGATCGACCAGCATACGAATGCGGCCGAGCAGAACACGGAACTTGGGAAGGACGAGATATACCACCTGCTCCAGAACGAGCGCCGTCGGAAGGTCCTCGAATACCTGCGCGACCGCGAGGGACCGGTTCAGATGCGGGACATCGCGGAGCAGGTCGCCGCGTGGGAGCACGATACGACCGTTCAGGCGTTGATGTCCGACCAGCGCCAGCGCGTCTACATCGCCCTCTACCAAGCGCACCTCCCGAAACTCGACGAAGAGGGCGTCATCGACTACAATCAGAGCAGGGGTATCGTCGAGAAGACACCCCTCGCAAACGAACTCGCCGCTCACCTCGAACTCCCCGGCGATGACGACGACGAGATGGACGGCGAGTCCGAGCGACCGTGGGGGGCATACTACCTCTCCGTCTCGGGGCTGAGTACGCTGGCCATCGGTGCATCCGGACTCGGACTCTTCGGGCTCGGCTCCGTTCCTCACCTCCTCGTCGCGCTCGCGGTCATGAGCGTCTACACGGCCCTCACGTTCTGGCAGGTCCTCGACAACTTCGAGACCGGCGACGAGGACTAACGCTTTTCGAGTTCTACTGCGCAGCGCACGCCGTTCGTCTGGTTCCGACATAAATACCCGCTATATCATGGGGGTTCATCCGTCTCTCGACCCGAACTCTCCAGGCCACCAGATGAAGGTCTCTTGTCATCTGAAGCCGTGAGATTCATATTGCTGAACTAGAATCATCGATATAGCGCAAAATTGGCCCCAATGATTTCAGACGCGCGCCCACCCCGTTCGCGAGCACCCGGTAGAGTCTCTCAATGGCCTACCGCGAGCCAAGCGAACGTCGCGTCACCGCCGAGCCGACGCGCCCGAGCCGAGGTGACTCTTCGATAACCATGTCGTACGCTCGAGCGACATTCGTTCTGGTTCTGCTCGTTCTCTCCGGCGCAGTCGTCCCCGCGCCGGTGCTGGCGATGGACGACGAGACGACCAACGAAACGTCCATCGAAGGGACGTTCACGAACACGGTTCCGGTCGACCAGCCGAGGGAGTCGACGTTCCTCTGGGCGTCCGAACGCAACACGCTCTCGGTCGAGTTCGACGCCCCGAACGAGTCGAACATCTACGAGGTGTGCGTGAGAAACGGGAGCGGCGACCGGGTCGAATGCACCGATAAGAGCGTCTCGTCTGGCACGCAGACCGTCGAGTTCACGTACGAATCCCTCTCGGAGTTCGAGGGCTCGAGCAACGTTTCCGTCGTCCTTTGGAACAGCTTCCCGGGGCAGTCGGAGCAGATTGCCAGCGACACGGTCAACGTCACGATACTCCAGAAAGACGGCGACATCGACGGCGACAAACTCAGCAACGCGAACGAACTGTCCAACAACACCTCGATGTTCCTCATGGACACCGACAGGGATAGTCTCCAAGACGGGGCCGAGGTGAAAAATTACGGGACGTCCCCGACGACGCCCGACACGGACGGCGACGGGCTGAACGATGCGGCCGAACTGTCGAACTCGCTGGATCCGACAGACCCCGACACGGACGGCGACGGCATCCCCGACGGCGTCGAGATGCGACTCGGAACGCCCCCGAACGACAGCACTGCCGACACGGACGGCGACGGACTGGACGACGGGTACGAGTACGAACACGGGACCGACCCCGTCGACCCCGACACGGACGGCGACGGGCTGAACGACGGGCTCGAGCGGAAGCTCGGAACGGACGCCACCGACGGCAGCACGACCCCGATGCTCGTGTTCACCGGCGGGACGCTGCTCGGCGTCGTCGCCGTCGGCGGCCGCTGGTTCATCGCCTCGTCGGAGTACCAGCTCGAAGCACCGGTGTCCGCGCCGCAACTGTTCAAGCCGGACGGGATCGACGCGGACGCGGAAGACGACGCATCGGAGTCGCCACCGATGCCGCCGGAGTTCGACCGAGACGAACTCCAGCAGTCGTCACAACCCGTCTTGACCGATGAGGACAAAGTCATCCAACTGCTCCGCGACAACGGCGGCTGGGTCTACCAGAGTAAAATCGTCGAGCAGACGGGCTGGTCGAAATCGAAGGTCAGCCGACTGCTTTCGAGCATGGACGAGTTCGGAACGGTAGAGAAGATCTCTGTCGGCCGGCAGAACATCGTCGCCGAAGAGGGGTCGATGCCCGAGGGTGCGGGGTCACCGTTCGACGAGTGACCCGCGCGGTCGCGGCCGCGTCCCTTTCCCCGCGTTACGCGCCCACTCTGTTCTGAACGCCTCTGACGACGCTGTAGACGAGCCCGGGGAGCTGCGCCGGGCGGGGTGTCGAGCCCGCGCGTAGGTACGCCAGTCCCGCGTCGAACCGCCCCTCGCGGAGGTACTGCGCGGCGAGCGCGTACTGGTGAGTGCCGGTGACGTCGTAGCCGCGGGTCTCTAGCTCGACGACCTCCTCGGCGAACGTCTTGAGGAAGTGCGCGTTGGCCCGCCGGACGGCGTCCGCGCTTGGTCCGCCGGAGGGATACCGCCGCAACAGGGGCTCGTCGACGTAGGCGAGCTTTCCTTCCTTCAGGACGCGAATGAGGAACTCGGTGTCCTGGTAGCGGTCGAACGACTCGTCGAACCCGCCGATTCGCTCGACGACCTCGGACTCGACGACGAGCGTCGAGCCCGCGCTGGTGTGGAGGTTCTCCATGAGAATCTCCTTGATGAGTTCCTCGCCGCCTTCCGCCCCCTCTCGGGAGTCGTGTGTTCCGAGGACGGACTTGACGCGTTCCACGAGCGGGTTGGCGTCCGCGTCGTCGAGAATCACCGTTCCGCAGTAGGCGGCGACCCAGTCGTCGGACCGCCGTTCGAGCGTCTCGACCTGCCGTTCGAGCTTCGTCGGTGCCCACTCGTCGTCGGAGTCGAGGAGCGCGACGTAGTCGCCGGTCGCGACCTCGATTCCGGTGTTCCGGGCGGCGCTTCCACCCTGATTCGTCTCGTGGACGAGGTAGTTCACTCTCGGGTCGTCGTAGGCGGTGACGACCGACGCTGTGTCGTCCGTGGAGGCGTCGTCGACGACGATGACCTCAACGTCCGACAGCGTCTGGTCGAGCGCGCTGTCGATGGCACGCGGGATATCGTCCGCGCGGTTGTACGTGGGAATGATGACGCTCACTGTCGGCATCGGGTATCTCCTGTTACTCTCCGTCGGGGGCGCATTATTATCGAGCAGGTAACGCGCGGGTCAGTGGCGCGCTTACCGATGGCATAATAATGGCCGGCTGGGCTGACTCCGGGGTATGGACGTCCGCGAACTCCACGACCACAGCACGCGTGTTCTCGACGAGATAGCTCGGTCAGTCGTCGTGGACCGAGCCGTCCTTCGGCGCATC
Organism: Haloferax sp. AB510; assembly: GCF_024136985.1. Classification (NCBI taxonomy): domain Archaea; kingdom Methanobacteriati; phylum Methanobacteriota; class Halobacteria; order Halobacteriales; family Haloferacaceae; genus Haloferax; species Haloferax sp. AB510. Next base: position 46,761 of record NZ_JAMYJY010000001.1, on the reverse strand, counting down.
CTCACCGGGGTGCTCTCGCAGGGACACGTTCTCCTCGAAGACGTTCCCGGCACGGGAAAGACGCTGACTGCACAGAGCTTCGCCACGGCGCTCGGCCTTTCGTTTAGCCGAATCCAGTTCACGCCCGATCTCCTCCCCGCCGACGTGACCGGGACGTACGTGTTCGACGAGCGAGACCGGTCGTTCGAGTTCAGCGAGGGCCCGCTGTTCGCGAACGTCGTCCTCGCCGACGAGATCAACCGCGCCTCGCCGAAGACGCAGGCCGCGCTCCTCGAAGCGATGGCCGAGGGGCAGGTAACCGTCGACGGCGAGACGCACCCGCTTCCGGACCCGTTTTTCGTCATCGCCACCCAGAATCCGGTCGAACAGGGGGAGGGAACGTTCCCCCTGCCCGAAGCGCAGAAAGACCGGTTCCTCGTCAAAGACAGTCTCGGCTACCCGGACGAGGAGGGCGAACTGGAACTGCTCGACCGCCGCGACGCGCGCGACGCGCCCACGCCGACGGTCTCTTCGGTCCTCTCGACGGACCGCGTCCGCGAGATGCAGCGCGTCCCGGAGACGGTCCGCGTCGACGGCGAGATAAAACAGTACATCGTCGACATCGTCCGCGCGACGCGGGAGAACCCCCGCGTCGCGGTCGGCGTCTCGCCGCGCGGCTGTCAGCGACTGTTCGAGGTCGTCCGCGCGACGGCCGCAGTCCAGGGCCGGAGCTTCGTCATTCCGGACGACGTGAAAGCCGTCGTCCACGCGACGGCTGCCCACCGAATCGTTCCGACCGCCGAGGCGACGGTCGACAACGTCGAGCGGAGCCAACTCGTCGACGACGTGCTCGCCGAGGTCTCGGTCCCGACGGTCAGTCGTGCAGAGCGAGCGTGAGGAAGACCAAGGCGACGAGCATGAACGCGACCGCGTGAAGCGGCAGACCTGGCGTTCCGAGGTCGCGGACCACGAGCCCGGCACCGACCGCGACGCCTCCGACGAGCGTCGTCCCGCCGAAATGGGCCGCTTCGACGGTCCACGTCGTCGCCTCCCGGCCGAGTTGCTCGCCCACTGTTATCGAGTTCTCCGCAGCGTCCCACGAGACAACGAGCGCCGCGCACGCAACGAGCAGGGCCACGGCGTCGGCCGTCTGGAACAGCCCGCCGGCGACGACAGTCAAGAGGAGCGCCGCGCAGCCGAGTTTACTCAGTCCGCGCGACCCGGACCCGCGAAGGGGAAGCACGCCGAGGCCGAGACAGAACACGCCGAAGAGTCCGAGTCCGGCCTCGATGAGCTGTGACTGGCCGGTGGCGCTCGTTACGGCGAGGCCCGCACCACCCGTCGCGACGAGGACACCGACGAGTAGCCCGACAGTCCCGAGCAGTCGCTGCCCCGTTCGGAACCGGTGTGCGCCCTCGATAGCGAGGACGAGGCCGGCGACGGCGACGAACGTCCCGACCGACGCCCCGGTGTTCACGAGCGAGACGGAAAGCGCGGCGGCGAACAACGACAGCGCCGCGCTGAGCCGCGCCGGCCGTCTGGTTATCTCTGCGCTCACGTCCGAACCCCCCGCTGTGCGTCGATTGCGAGCGCGAGCGGGTCGCCGAGGGGCCAGTCGATGACGGGGATACCGACCTGCCGGAGCGCCCGCAATCGGTTCCGGCGCTCTGCGGCCGCCAAGCGCTCGCCGGGCGTCTCGTTCGCCGTCGCGTCCGGGGAGACGACCGTGACCGCGTGGCCGTGCCCGTCGAACCGGTGCGCAACTTCGACGGCGGTGTCGTCACAGAGCGGCGAGACGAAGAGGATCTGCGTCTGTTCGCCGAGCCGTCCGAGGTACGATTCGACCTGTTCGTCGACCGGGTCGTCCGTGTCTGTCGGACTCGCGGCGAACGCCGAGTGCCTCGAAAGCAGTTTCCGCAACCGGAGCCGGTGTTCTCGCCCCGCGCCCGGCGCTCGGAAGCAGTCTTCGGCCGAGAGCGCGGCGAGGCCGACGTGGTTCCGGCCGTTCAGCAGGGCAGTCGTCAACTGGGCCGCGGCGGACGCCCCGGCGTCGACGGCGTGTGTCTCCCCGGGCGGGCCCCTGTAGGCGATCGCTCGCGCGTCGACGAGGACGAGGATTGACGCCGCTTGCTCTTCCCTGAAGTCGACGGTCGTCAACTCACCCGAAGCGGCGTAGCGCTTCCAGTCGATTTGGCTGACCGGGTCGCCGCGGCGGTACGACCGCGTCTGTTGGAACTCGATGCCCGAGCCCGTCCCGTTCGCGGCGACGCTGCCGACGGTGTCGAGCGTCTGTGACCGACGCGGCGGCTTCGTAATCTCGGTCGTGCAGTCGAGTTCCGTCTCGTCCGCGGCGCGAACGTCGAGTTCGACCTCCCTGTCACCGCTGGGGTCGCGGACGATGGCGGTCGCGTCGTCGAACGCGTGCCGCCCGCGTTCGGCTTCGACGGCGTACGAGAACGTCCGCGTCTCGCCGGGGCGGAGCACCATTCCGCGCCTCGCCGGGCCGTCCGTGACGGTGAGCGCCGGGGGGACGCCGTCGACGATTCGGCAGTCGTACAGCGTCTCGTCGCCCTCGTTCGTCACCGCGACTTCGATTTCGACCTCGTCGCCGCTCGCCGGTGAGGCGGTGTCGACCCGGCGGTTGAGGGACAGATTCGGCGTCGGCATCGGGACGGCTCGATGGTACGCCGCGAAGACGACGCCGACCGTCGAGAGCAAGAGGAGCTCCTGTCGCTTCGCCAGTAGCCCGGCGGCCGCGACGACGAGCGCGACGGCGATGACGCCCCGCCAGCGGTTCGTCTGTTGCGGCGTCGTCACCGTCTCGTCCCCCCATCGACCGCGTAGACGGCCTCGGCGGTCCGCCGGGCGCGGAACTCAGCGGGCGTCTGTCGTCGCCGAAGCGCGCTGAATGCGGTGGCGAGCGTCGACCGGTTCGGACTCCCGAGGAACGACGCCGCCTCGGCGTCGTCGGTCCACTCGCCGCGTCGAACGAGTTGACGCGCGCGGCTCCGACCGCAGTTCCGCTCGCGCATCACCGCCTCGACGGCCGCCGTTCGGAGCCGCGTTTTCACTCGCGCTCGGGTACTGTCGCCGAGAACGGGGGTTCGATAGTCCCATCCCCGAACCGTCTCGTCGAACTCGCGGCCCGCGGGCGGGACCCGAACAGGGACCTCCGGGTCCGACGTTTCGACCTGTTGCAGTTCGCTCTCCCGGCCGGAAGCGATGACCGGGAGCGCCGCGAGTAGCGCGACTCCCGAGAGCGCGGCTACGAGGACGTAGTCACCACCAACCCCGGAGACGAGCGCCGTCACCGGGAAGGACGTCTCGCGTGCGACCGTTCCGGCGGCGAGACAGCCGAGTCCGAGCAGCCCGAACAGTAGCTTTCGGCGGTTCACGACTGGTCTCGCCCCCCGGATGACCCGAGTCGTTCGAGACACTCTCGCGCGCGCCGGCGTCGGTCCTCGGTCACCGGCGCACCGCCGTATCTGACTTCTTCGAATAGCTCCGTGAGCGACCACACCGAGTTCGCGTCGGCCCCGTTTTCGCGGGCGATTGCCGCCCGCTCTCGCGGCGTGAGCAACTGACGGTCGTCGAGTCGGAGGCGTTCGACCATCTCGTACCACGCTTCGGTGACCTCGTTCTCCGGTTCGGGCGGCGCATCGAACCCGCCTTCGGCGCGTTCTTCCGCCGGAGACTCGTCCCCGCGGAAGCGGGGAATCATCGGCGACAGTCGCGCCGCGATGCGGTCTCGATACCGAGCGACGAGCGCGACGGCGACTACCGCGATGATTCCGACGACCAGTTCGACGAGACGCGAGAGCAGCGCGAGCAGGGCGTCGATGAGCGCCTCTAGCCTGTCTTGCTCGCCCGGTGTTTCTTTCGACCCCTCCGACTGGTCACGCTGTGAGTCCGAACTGTCGGTCGAACTGTCGGACGTGGAATCGTCGTTCCCGTCGTCCGGACCGCTCGCGCTAGACTGTCCCGACTGTGACGACTGTTCGCCGCCGTGTTCCTGCTGACTCGGGTTGTCCGTCAGCGTCTGGTATTCGCGCTTGATGTCGTTGGCGTCGCCCTTGTCGAGCGGCAGCGAGGAGTAGTCGAGGTCAATCGCCTCGCTCGGCGAGGAGTCGACGGCCGATTCGAGCGAGCCGGCCGCCGAACCGACGACGAACAGACACACGAGAGCCAGTCCGAGCGTGACGAGCACGTCACTGTCCATCCGACCGACCTCCGTGGGTGTCGAGGCGTATCACGATGGGTGTAGACCCGCCCCCGCTCATACTAATTATCCGCCCGATAAGCCGCCGCTACGTAGTCGATAATAACGGTGGGTGGCCGTGATGTCTCGTTTGAGTTCGAGATGGAAATCCCATCCAATACACTGAAACGTGCGAGTATCGCCCTCCTCGTCGCGCTCTTGATGACGACAGCCGGTTGTTCGTCATTCGCTGGCGGCGACGCAGGAGACACGGCAGCGGCGAACGAAACCGCCGAAACGACGGAGATGACGACTTCTGACGTTGAGACGACCGCCAACGACACGGCGTCTTCGGACGACGTGACGAACGAGTCGTCGGATTCCGACTCCGATTCCGATTCTGACTCCGACTCCGACCACGACTCACACAGCCACGACTCGACGACGAACGCCAGTAATGAGTCGTCCGTCGACGCGGCGTACACCGGTCAGATGGCCGTTGTGGTCGCCGGCGAGCGCGTGAGCCTCACGGAGGACCTCGACGAGGACGCGCCGGTCCACATGAGCGACGTCGACTCGTGGCACACCAACGAGAGCACGACGCTCGCGGCGGCGCTCGACGCGGCCGATGTCAACGCCACCGAGTCGTCGCTGACCTACGACGGCGAGACCTACGAGGAGTCCGAAAACGGGACGAAGCTCATCTACCGCGTGGACAGCCACGAGGTCGACCCCGAGGAGTACACGCTCGAATCGGACGACAAGGTGTGGGTGCTCGCCGTGACCGACGACTCGAACGTCACCACCCCCGGCGAGTACATCCCGCCGGAACAGCTCCACGTCCACGGGACCATCGACTTCACCGTCGACGGCGAACGGCTCGACTTCAGCCGCGACAAGTACCAGCAGGCGGGTCACAACGACCACTTCCACTTCGAGGGCGGTCACGCGAACCCGTGGCACGCGCACTCCGCGCACGTCACGCTCGCCTACGGCATGTCGACGCTCGACGGCATCAACATGACCGACGAGGGCGTCACCTACAACGGGACGACCTACGCGTACGACGGTGACGGTGACAACGCGACTGCGAACGTCACTGTCAACGGCGAGTCCGTCGACCCGACCGACTACTACCTCAAGAACGGCGACTCGGTCTCTATCGAGATAGCGTCTTCCGATTAATCTCCCGCGTTCGTTTATTTATGTACACGAATCACCGAACAGCAGGCGGTCTACGACTGATACGACGTTCGTCTCCGCGCGTCGCACCGGCGCGGACCCCCGACGAGAGCGGCGCAGACGGGTGGTGTGAATGAAGCGGAACATGGTCACCGCGTTCCTCTCTATCTTCGGGGGGCGCATCTTCATCGTGCTGTCTTCGGTGGTCCTCACGCCGCTTCTCATCACGACACTCGGGTTCGAACTGTACGGTCGCTACGGCACCCTCACCGCCGTCTTCGGTATCTCGACTATCTTGATGAGTTCCGGCATCAACAGCGGTGCCCGGAAGTTCCTCGCCGAAGACCGCTCGATCTCCGACTGGCAGACTCACGTGTTCGGCTACTACTTCCGCCTCGGGACGGTCCTCGCGGTACTGACCGCGCTCGCGTTCGCCGCCGCCGCGCGATTCGGCGTCGTCACCCGATTCCTCGGTCCGGAGTACGTCGTCGGCTTCTACGGCCTCGCCGGACTCACCATCGCGACGCAGTTCCGCGAGTACGCCCGCCGGTCCCTGATGGGACTCAAACAGGAGCACCTCTCGGAGCCGCTTCGGGTGCTCAACAAGGTCGGAACCCGGCTCGCGCTCATCGGTATCGCCTACCTCGGATACGAAATCGGGGGGCTGATGGTCGGCCTCATCGTCGTCAACAGCCTCGTTGCGCTCCTCGCGCTGTGGTGGGTCCGCAAGAACGTCTCGCTTCGCGGCATCTTCAGCACGACGCCGCGGGAGTTCCCGACGAAGGAGCTGTTCAGTTTCAACCACCTCTCGGTGGTCTACATGCTGTTTCTCACGTCGATGTACCACGTTGACGTGCTGATGCTGGCGTCCCACGTCACGGAGACGCGCGTCGGTTACTACAAGTCCGCACTGGTCATCAGCCAGTTCCTCTGGGTCATCCCCCGCTCGATTCAGTCGATGCTCGTGCAGTCCGTCTCGGACCTGTGGGCGGACGAACGAATCGACCAGATAAACGAAATCGCCTCTCGCGTCACCCGCTACGGGATGCTCGTCATCGTCCTCCTGTCGCTCGGGCTGGCGGCGCTCGCGAAGGACTTCGTCCCGCTGTACCTCGGTTCCGGGTCGATGCCGGTCGTCACGCCGCTTCTCATCCTGCTCCCGGGGACCATCGGCTTCGCGGTCGTTCGCCCCATCCTCGCCATCAGCCACGCGAAGGCCGACATGAAGCCGCTCATCGCGGCGACCGGTGCCGCGGCGGTTCTGAACATCGTCTTGAACGTGGTTCTCATCCCGCGTCACGGCATTCTCGGGGCCGCCGTGGCGACGACCATCGGCTACTCCTCGCTCCCGGTGTTCAACCTCGCCAGCGCGCGCTACCTCGGGTTCAAGCCGTTTTCCGACGCTCGACTCGTGCGAGTGCTCGCGACGGGGTTCATCTCCGGAGTCCCCATCTTCCTGCTCTCGATGACCATCGAGAGCAGTCTCCTCGCGTTGGTCGTCGTCCCCATTATCGGCCTCCTCGTCTTCGTGACGGTGGCGTTCGTGGTCGGGGCCGTGGACGCCGACGAGGCGCTGGACCTGCTGAGTTCGCTTCCCGACCCGGTTGGTTCCCGCGCCACCGCGATTCGCGTCCGTCGCGGCAGCGGTAGCGCCAACGCCGGGACTCCCGCGTGGGGCAACGAATCCTGGGCCGAACGGCACAAAAACACGCTGCAACGCGTCCTGCTCGTCGCCGGCGTCCTGCTCTCGCTCTCCGGTGTCGCGCTCGCCGTCGGCGTCCCCAGCGTCGGCATCGCCCCCTCAGTCGACGGCGACTCGCCGGTACCGCAGGTGAACAACACCACCCCGGTCACCGACACGCCGATGCCGACGACCGATACGCCGGTGACGACGACGCCGCCGACCGAGACGGATACGGGGACGACCGACACGGCGACATCGACGAACACCACCAGTCCGCCGTCGAATACGACGACGACCGAGTCGGACGACGGCGGCGGCTGGCTCTGGGGCGGTGACGACGACGATGACGACGACGGCGATGATAGCGACGACCAGACGACAACCGCGTCACCGACAGCGACGGAGACGCCATCGAACAACACGACGACAGCGACGACGACCGCGTCACCGACGACGACGGACACACCGTCGAACAACACGACGACAACGACCACTTCGTCGCCGACGACGACGGACACACCGTCGAACAACACGACGACAACGACGACGACCTCGTCACCAACGACGACAGATACGACCACCACAACGACCGACACAGCTACGACAACGACCGACACAGCTACGACAACGACCGACACAGCCACAGACACGACGACTACGACCACAGAGACGACGACAGCGACGAATACAACCACGACTGAGACGACGACCACGGATACGACGACCGACACGACGACGACCACAGATACCACGACAACGTCCACGGACACCGACACCACGACGACGGATACGTCCACGACCGACACCGCGACGACAGACACGACAGCGACCGATACCACCACGACATCGAATACGACCGACAGCGGGTCGACGCTCCTGATGACGCAACCGCTTTCGGCGGTCGAGTGGCTCGATTTGCAGTCGTCTCCGCTCGGCGGGTCGCCGTGGTTCCACTCGGTTCTGTTCGTGGGAATCGTGGCGCTCGCCGGTCGAAGCGCGCGCTAACGGGCCGTCTGGATTTTTTGACGCCGACCGTCGGGCCCGAGTGCTACGCGGACCGCCTCCCGACAGAAACAGATAGCGCGGTTCTGGTGCCGTTCCGGAGCCTTACTGCGCGGCGACGGCTTGCCGCTCGCTCTCGGTCTCGTCGAGGACTTCGACGTAGAGGTCGGCGATGTCCTCGCAGACGTTCTCCCACGTGCACTCGTTCGCGTACGCCTGAATCGCGTCCGCGTCCCACCGCTTGTGAAGGGCATCGATGACGGCGTCGGCGAGTTCGTCGTGCGACTCCGGCCCCTCGACGAGGAAGCCGTAGTCGTCGCTCGTGACGACCTCTTCGCTCCCGCCGTTTTTCGTCGCGACGACCGGCGTCCCGCAGGCCATCGCTTCCAGTTGGACGACGCCGAAGCTCTCGCTGTAGCTGGGGAGGACGAACACGTCGGCCGCGTTCATCCAGTCGTTGAGCGTCCCCGACTCGACGTAGCCGAGCAGGTCGGTCCGGTCGTCGATACCGAGTTCCGCGGCGAGCGATTCGAGTTCGTCGCGCATGCCGCCCTGCCCGCCGATGACGAGTCTCGCTTCGGGTTCGGAGTCGCGGACTCGCGTCATCGCTCGCATCAGGTGCTGGAAGCCCTTCCGCGGTTTCAGCGTCCCGAGCGCGAAGACGATGGGTTCGTCGTCGCCGATGCCGAGTCGCTCGCGGGCCGCGGCGGTGGAGATGCGCTCGAACACGTCGGTGTCGTAGCCGTTGGGGATGTGGACCACGTCGTCGTTGTAGGCCTCCAGTTTCGAGCGATCGCGCCGGTTGACGCGAACGAGCCGGTCGGCGTCGGTCCACGCTCGCTTCAGCCGGGCGTTGTCGGAGTCGAGTTGTGTTTGGAACCAGTTGCGGTTGGCGTGGACGGTGAGGACGTACGGGATGCCGAGTTCCTCTTTCAGACGCGCGCCGACGTACCCGGAGGTCCACGTCATGTGGCAGTGAATCAGGTCGAACGAGACAGGATAGTCCGCCAGTTTCTTGCGGACTTTCCGGGCGTGTTGCTGTCCGAGGATGTGCTCGCGCTGCGCGTCCACCGGGAGGTACAAAAGCGGGGTCTCGATGACGTGTACGTTGTCGGGCACGTCCGTCGTGGCGATTTTGGCGTCTCTTCCGAACCCCTCGCCGCCGCCCACGGGGAGTCGAGACGCCACGTCGGCAAACCAGTTGTACCTGACGCAGACGGTGATGGAATCGAAGTACTCCGCGAGCACGTCGACCTGCGACTTGACGAAGTGTTTGTAGCCGTGTGAGACGACGAGGAGGTCCTTATCGGCCAGTCGGTCGTGGTCCATGCGTTACCCGCAGTTGCGTACCGACCCCCATGATTATCGGGTCGGTAAGGTCCGTTCGTCTCAGGCGGGTGGCAGTTCGGTGTTGTCGACGACGAACCCCTCCGCGCCGCCGTCGATGTAGCCGCCGTAGAGCACCGAGTCCATGACGACCACGTCGGTCCCCTGCGAGTACAGCTTCATGGCTTGTCGCCCGCTGAGGGACCGCGCGGTGATGCCGTCGAAGCGCGTCCGGTTGCCCTTGTTGATGAAGGGGTGGTGCGTCGCCTCGTAGGTCCCGCCGACGAACAGGGCGTCGTCCGCGAGAATTTCGGCACAGCGCCGGTAGCTCTCGCCGGGTTGGTGGACGGTCAGGTTCTCGAACCGGGCGTTCGCGCGCTCGACGCGAATCGCCTCGCGCTGGCCGTCGCCGGGTGCCGAACCGGTGATGGTGACGTTCTTGACGAGCACCATCGGGTCCTCCGGAAGGTTTTGTCCCTGAAGGTAGATGGCGAAGTTCGACCCGTGGATGTCGATGGTCGTGTCGAGGACTTCGAGGCGACCCGCACCGGGGGTCACCTGAATGCCGCGCGCACAGCCCTCGTCGTCGTTGAGAACGATGCTGCAGTTCTTGATAACCGAGGTCTGCGCGTCGTCGAGGACGCGAATGGCGTTCTCCGCGGAACCGGTGACCTCGACGGTGGTGTCTTCGATGCGGAGGTCAGCCCCGTCGTCGAGGCGGATACCGCGCTGGCTGATGCCGGGGACGAGTTCGTCGATGACGACCGTCGCGCCGCGGACGCTGCTACCGTACCCCTTGAGCCGAATCGAGGAGACGGTGCTGTTCTTGTACGTCCCGCCCTCGACGTGGACGACGCCCTTCGAACCCGAGACGTACAGCCCGTTGTCCGGGAACCGACCGAGTTCGCAGTCGACGAAGCGGAGCGTCCCCGCGCTGTTCGGGTCGATGAGTATCCCGGTGGGGCCGAGGTTGATGTCGCCGATGGTGTCTTTCGTGAACGCCGCGCCGTCGGGCGCGCTGAACCGCTCGACGGTGCCGGTCCCGCCGGCGGTGGTCACGCTGAACAGCGCCGGACCGAGGGTCCCGGTGTCGTGTTCGCCCGCGATGGTGATGTCGCGGACTTCGAGCCCGTCCGTGACGTAGGCCTCGATGGCCCGAATCCCGTTCTGCGGGGCGGTGAAATCGAACGTGAACCCCTCGAAGAGGAGGTCTCTGCCTGGGGCGTAGATGACGCCGAGCCGGAAGAACCGGGCCGCACCGGTGAAATCGCCCTCGGTGACGACGTTGCTGTCGATGGCGTCGATTCGGCCGTGCGTGAGCGTCGCGTTCGGCCCGTAGAACCCGAGGTTCTCGAATCCGGTCTTTCGGAGTTGCCTGTGCATCAGGTATCGCCCCTCCGGGAAGACCAGGAGCGTGTCGTCCGCGACGTGCCGCGAGAGCACGTCGTCGATGGGTTCGACGCCCTTCGGGTCGGCTCCCGCGTCGACGACGTTGACGACGTTCGAGAACCGGTCGAGGTACGCCCGCGGAACGTCGACGCTCATCGTGTTCGCCTCGACGCTGTTGACGGGGTGCGACAGATAGCTTCCGACCGCGAGGGTGCCGACGGCTCCGAGGAGATACGAGCGCCGCGTAAGCTTCGGGCCCCGGGAGTCATTCGCGTCGGTATCGTCAGATTGCGTGAATCTCATATAACCGAGAACGTCGTATACTCACGAACGTTCCCGGCTTCACATGTTCAGCCTTTAAGTATGTCTGCGGATTTCGGCGGCCTTCGGCCCCCGATTCGACTCGGGTTACTCGCTCGGAACCTCGGTCTCGTAGGTGTCGTCGTCGACCCGGATTTCGAGCGCTTCGTTGTCGTTGTGGTCGAGGACCGTGCCGAAAAGCAGGAACGTGATACCGAAGAGAAGACCGATTGCCCAACTGCCGAGGCTGGGTGAGTCGTCGTCGCCGTCGCCACCCGTCAGTCCCGAGCCGATGAGGCCGATGGCCGCGACGCCCGCGATGACAGTTCCGAGGTAGTAGAACGCCGCGAGCGGGTGGAAGTCGCGGAGCATGTACTTGTTTTTCAGCCGCCAGAAGTAGTTCCGGAGCAGCATGCTCGAGACGCGGGGGACGTACTCGCTGTAGTTGATGTGGCTCTTCCAGTCGTCGTCGTACAGGTACTCCGCGGAGCAGGCGATGTCCGCGACCCGAAGGTTCTCGGCGTTGAGTTTGACGAGCAGGTCGTTGCAGTAGCCGTAGTACTCGTACATGTTCTCGATGTCGGCCTGCCGAAGCGCCTCGTGGGAAATCGCGGTGTAGCCGTTCTGCGGGTCCATCGTCTTCCAGTAGCCGCTGGCGAACTTCGTCAGGTACGAGAGGATGGAGTTACCGACGAGTCGATAGCCCGGCATGGCGTCGAGGTCCGACTGCTCCATGAATCGGTTGCCCTTCGCGTAGTCGGCGTCGCCCTCCGCGATGGGGTCGAGATACTTCGCCAGTTCGTTGGGGTTCATCTGCCCGTCGCCGCCGAGGACGGCCGTGATATCGACTTCGTCTTCCAGCGCGTGGAGGTAACCGGTCTTGAGCGCGCCGCCGACCCCGCGGTTCTCCTCGTGTTGAATCGGGACGACCACGTCGTCGTACGCCGTCGCTTCGGGGGTGTGGTCCTCGTTGAACGCGTCGGCGTGCGTCACGATTTCGTCCCACGTCCCGTCTGTCGACCCGTCGTCGAGACGTAGGCCAGGTCGACGAATGAGGGGAGAGTGTCGATGACGTCCCCGACGTAACCCGCTTCGTTGTAGGCCGGCACGACGACGGCGATTGAGTTGTCTTTGTACATTGTAGTCGGAGTCCTACCGAACTGTGGACGTTTCGGTGTCGTTATTATGGGTATCGTAGTTGCTCACAGCCCGCCGACAGGTTCGGGAGCGACCCCGCGGAGACGCGGCTACAGACGCTTATCACCCGCATAATAACCCGTACCGATTATCGAACAACAGGCGATGCACGAGGACCGAAGGGGGGACGACGCTCGACCGATATACTTGGAGATAACGCTTGAGGACCCGAGGCTGATTCTCTCGTCGTTCGTCACGGGACACCGGGGGCCGGTCGAACTCGAATTCCAACCGACCGAGGGATTTGGCTGGGACTGCGCGTTCGTCGTTGTCGAACAGGGTCCCGTCGATTCAGTCGGGGCGTCCCTCGTCGTCGACCCGACCGTGATAGAGGCGGATTTCCTCGGTTCCGTCGGCTCCGACCACCGGTTTCGCGTCCTCTTCGGGAGCGGCGTCCGCCTGATTCCCCCGTCCTCGACGGAGATGGGCGTTCGGGTCATCTCCGTTCGACACAAAGACGGCAGGTGGTCCATCCAGATGCACCTCCCCGCTCACTCGACGCTGCACCGCGTCCAAGAACACTACCACGACAACGATATCTCATTCCGGGTAAAGCGCCTCCACGTCGCCCGCGACACCGACGTGGGGACCGAGACGGCGCTCCTCCCGGGGCAGCGCAAGGCGCTTCTCGTCGCCCACGAACACGGTTATTTCGAGGTCCCACGGCGGTCCTCGCAGGGCGAACTCGCAGCCATCCTCGGCATCTCCAAGTCGGGGGTCTCACAGCGGATTCGCCGGGCCATCTCGCGACTCATCGAGGCGACGCTGTCGCCGTGACTCCAGCCGGCCGCAGAGAGGTGAGTCGCGGCGGGGACTCGGGGCCAAACCGTCGTGGCTCAGAACCAGTTTCCGTCGTACGTGACGTCGACGTCGCCGTACTCCCAGACGCCGTTGTGAATCACAGATTCGGTGACTTCGACGCCGCTCGACCCGTCGATGACTTTCATTCCTTCGTAGCCGTCGTGCGACTCGGCGGTGATGCCGCGGAACGTCGTCCCGTCAGCGTCGTTGACCAGCGGGATGTGGCCCGTGTCGTAGTCGCCCCAGACGAACGTGCTGCCGTCGCCGAGTACCTTGACCGCGCGTCGATAGTCGCCACCGGTCTGCTCGACGTCGAAGCGGTCGAGCGTGCAGTTCCCTCGTTCGAGCCGGACCGCGTGCCGACCGTTCGACCCGTCGCCGGAGCCGCCGACGCTCGACTTGAGAATGTAGACCGGGTCCGCGTCGGCGCTGCTCGGCCCGCCCACGACGAGCGCGTGGCCGCTGGTGTTGAACTCGATGTCCGTGTTGATGATATCGATTTTTCCGGCGCCCGGCGAGACGGTGACGGCCTTCGTCGACACGTCTCCGTTGACGATGACGCTCGAGTTCTGAATCCGCGCCCACTCGACGTCGTTCTGGACGCTGATGGCGCGCCCGTTCGGCTCGTCGATTCGGACGACGGTGTCGTCTATCCAGTTGTACGCACCGCCGTCGAGTCGGATGCCCCGCTGGTTCGTGTCGTCAGTGCGGCGTTCGTCCACGATGACGGTCGCGCCGTGAATCGAGCTGTAATCGCCCGAGAGCCGGATGTTGGCGATATTACTGTTCTTGAACACACCGCCGTCGACGACGACGCGGCCGCCCTCGGTCGAACAGTAGAGGCCGTTGTCGGGCCACGCGCCGACCTCACAGTCGCGGACCCAAAGCTTGCCGTCGTGGTACGGCGACACGATGATTCCCGTGGGCCCCACGTCGATGTCGCCCGGCGTGTTGTCCGAGAACTCGCCGCCGTCGGGAATCCTGATGTTCTGGAGCGTCCCGATGCCCGACGAACTGGTGACGTCGAACGCGAACGGGCCGTACTTCCCGCTGTCGTGTTGGCCGACGACGGAGAGGTCCCGCGCGAGGAGGTCGTCTCTGACCTGCGCTTGGACGACGCGAAGTCCCGTGTCGTCGTCGGTGAAGTCGAACTCGAAGCCCTCGACGACGAGGTCTTCCCCCGGTTGCTCGAACGTCCCCAACTTGAACAGCCACCTGCCGTCGTAGTCGGCGGCCGGGACGATTGTCGCGTTATCCCCCCGCAGTTCGAACCCGCGGAAATCGACGTGACGGAACGAGTCGTCCATGAGATACTCGCCCTCCGGGAAATACAGAACCGTCCCGTCGTCGCACTGGATATCGTCTAAGACCGGATTGATAGATTCCCCGCCGGTCGGATCGGCTCCCTCGTCGACGACGTTGTACCAGTCGTCGTCGGCTGATGCCGTCCCGGCGAACGAGACCGCCGCGGCCGCCCCGCCGATGCCCTTCAGTACCTGTCTCCGAGAGACTGTCCTCCTGCGCTCTTCTGCGCCTTGATTCCGCATCGAGAGAACGTCTCTGCCTCTGTCTAATGAGTATTTTTAGCGTTTATCGTATTATTCAAACAGAATGTCCTTCCATATCGACGATTAGGGATGCAACTGTTAAGTAGGACTGCTTTTGTCAAATTATATCTCCGTTATCCGTTACAAGACGGGCCGCGAATCAGCGGCGCAGGCCGGCGGCACGGCGAGCCCACCGAAGTCCCGGCGTCCCGTCGAGCACCCACAGCAGAACGACCACCCCGAAGACGGCCGCGTAACCGACGACGAGCCACGTGTTCTCGGGGCGCAGCATCTGATAGAGGAACGTCTGGAAGTACTCCGCGAACCGCTGGACAAAGCCGAGGTCGTTCGAGTACGGCTCCCGCGGTGCGAGCGGCCAGAGCAGCCGGCCGACGTTTGGCCCGTTCGCCCGGAGTGCGAGCAGGTCGCCGACGAGGTGCGACCCGTAGCCGACGACTGCGGCGACCGCGAGTTTCGCCTTGTTCCGCGTCCAGAGCGCCCCCGCGAGGAGCGCGACGAGCGGTGCGCCGACGAGGAGCGAGTGCGCCGGCCCGTAGCCGGTCGTGACGACGCCGAACGACCACGAGAGCGGCTTGTCCACGAGGTCGGGAACCTGTGTCATCACCGCGAGGGTGACGCCGGCTGCGTCACCGATAGGCGTCTCCCACGCGACGCGGTTCGCGAGGGAGTACAGCACGTAGCCGAAGACGAGATGCTCCCACGGCCACATCAGGCCGAGATCCCCCCAATCGAACCCGGCCGACCGAGTTGCGCGGTGGTGTCGCCGCCGCCGTCGCCGACCGACACGACGAGTTGGACGGTCCGATACGAGTTCTCGCGGTTCGCATCGTCGGGAGCGTCACCTTTGTAGACGTGATAGACGAGTCGGAGCGACTCACCGGACATCGTCGGTCGAACGTCCTGTTGGACGTAGGCGGTCTCGTTGTCCTCGACCGACGCTTGCGTTCGGTCGAGCTCGCGCTCTTCGACCACCTGTGTCCCGTTCGGCGTTCTGTCGAGTCGCTGAAGCTCCGTGACGACCGTGTACGTCGTCGACTCGTGTTCGTGGTTCTCCAGCGCCAGCGTCACCGGGACTTGCTCCCCCGAACTGAGCTGCTGGGGATAGCCGCTGGCCTCGTAGCCCGACTCGTTTTGGGTCACGAGGTACGCTTCGGTGAAGTCCGACTCGGGAGTCTGCGTCTCGACCATTGCGAACCCGACGCTGCTGAGGAACGCGACAAGGCTGACAACCACGAGGAGGTTGACGGCGAGCGAGACGGGCGAACTCCGCGACTCGGAGGACAGCGGGGACGTGACCGCACCGGCGGTCGCCGCCACGCTCCCGAGGACGGTACTGAGCGGCGGGGCTCCGGCTCGCGCGTCCGGGGGGGAGCAGCAGGCGCCGGGCGACGGCGACCGCGGTGAACAACATCGTCACGCCGAACACGCCGAGCGCGACGATGCTCGCGTCGAACCCCTGTCCGACGAGGTTGGTGACGAGCGCGACTGCGGCGACGAGCGCGAGGCTCAACGCCGCCGAGAGGACCAGTCGAACGGAGTAGAGCAGTCCGGCGGTGTGGCGCGTCGGTCGCGTCAGCGCCGACTCGTCGTCCATGGTGTCGGACTCGACGTCCGACCGCCGTTCCGGGAACACCGCGGCGAGGAGCGCGTATCCCGGGTAGAGGACGATGAGCGGCACGACGAACAGACTCCGGACGACAGACCCGGAGAAGTCGAGCATGACCACCGCGAGCGCGGCGATTGCCCCCGCGACCACGAGGAGTAAGTCGAGTGTCCAGCGACGGGTAGACGACTTCATCACCCGCGCCTTGACAGTCCGTGTTGAAAAATGGCCGCGACCGTTCACGCCCGAAACCGGTCGAAAGAAGGGCTTAGCGGTCTGATAAGGGCGGATGGCTGACTGCGCCGACGGCGGCGGTCAGGGGGTGACGCTCCGAAAAATCGAGGAATTCCGACGCTGGTTGGTGAGCGTTCGCACGGCCGGGACGACTCGTTTTCCGCCGTTTTCGGGCGTCTGCGGGCTTATCGTCCCGATAATAATGGCCGTTTCGCGTGACCTCCGTTTCGAATCGCGGGCCACGACGGCCCGCGGCGTGACCAACACATGCGCACCAAAACCAAACTCCTCGCGGCGCTCGTCGCACTGTTCGTGCTCGTAACCACCCTCCGGTCGGACGGCGACGTGTCGCCCGCCGACGAGGACGAGACGATCGCCGATTCGGCCCAGACATGAACTTGTACGTCACGGGGTCCAACTGCGAGATAGACGACGACGTCACCCTCGGGTACCCGGCCAGCGACGAGTCACAGCAGACGATCGTCGGCGACGACGCCCGAATCCGCTCGGGGACCATCGTCTACAGCGACGTGACCATCGGCGACGGCTTCGTCACCGGCCACGATGCGCTCGTCCGCGAAGACACCCGAATCGGTGACAACGTCGTCGTCGGAACCAACACCGTCATCGACGGCACCGCGACCATCGGTTCGAACGTGAGCCTCCAGACCCGGGTCTACGTTCCGACCCACACGCACATCGGCGACGACGTGTTCGTCGGGCCGGGCGCGGTGCTCACGAACGACCCGTATCCGGTCCGGCAGGACGTCGAGATGACCGGTCCGACGCTCGAAGACGGCGTCTCGGTCGGCGGGAACGCAACGATCCTCCCCGACGTGACCGTCGGCGAGAACGCGTTTGTCGCCGCCGGCGCGACCGTCACCGAGGACGTTCCTCCGGAGACGCTCGCGGTCGGAACGCCCGCCGAACACCGCCCACTCCCGGCGAAGCTCCAGGGAGCGAACACCATATGAGCACGCAATCTTCAGTCACGACTATCTACGGCTCCGAACGCACCGAAGACGAACAGATAGCCGCGCTCACGTCCGGCGACGTGCCGGTCGGCGTCTACGGCCTCGGCAAGATGGGACTTCCCCTCGCCTCCGTCTACGCCGAGACCACCGGTAACGTCACCGGCGCGGACATCGACACCGACGTCGTCCGCGAGATAAACGCCGGTCGCAACCACATCGTCGGCGAACCCGGACTCGACGAACTCGTCGAAGAACTCGTCGGGGACGGCGCGCTCGTCGCCAACACGGAACCGCGTGAGGTCGCCGACGAGGCGAGCATTCACGTGGTTATCGTCCCGACACTCGTCGACGAGGCGGGCCGTCCGGACCTCTCGGTCATCGAGGCGGTCGCACGAGACATCGGGAAGGGACTCGACGAGGGCGACCTCGTCGTCTTCGAATCGACGCTCCCGCCGCGCTCCTGTCGCGACGCGCTCCTGCCGCTTCTCGAATCCGAAAGCGGTCTCTCGCTCGGCGAGTTCGGCCTCGCGTTCTGCCCCGAGCGGACCTCGTCCGGGCGCGCGTTGAAGGACATCCGCGGGGCGTACCCGAAGGTCGTCGGCGGCGCCGACGACGAGAGCACCCGTGCCGCGTCGCTCATCTACGACCAGATTTCGTCGAACGAGGTCATCACGGTCTCGGACACGACGACCGCGGAGGCGGTCAAGGTGTTCGAGGGCGTCTACCGCGACGTGAACATCGCGCTCGCGAACGAACTCGCCACCCACGCGGGCGAGTTCGAAATCGACGTGACCGAGGCCATCGACGTGGCCAACACCCAACCGTTCTGCGAAATTCACACGCCCGGCGCGGGCGTCGGCGGCCACTGCATCCCGTACTACCCGCAGTTCCTCATCACGCAGTTCGAGACGGGGTCGCCGCTCATGGAGACGGCTCGCGCCGTCAACGACGAGATGCCGCACGTCACCGCGCAGACGGCGCTCGACCGACTGGCGGCGCGGGGTATCGACCCCGAGGACGCGACCGTTCTCGTCCTCGGTCTCACCTACCGCGCCGGCGTCGAAGAGATTCGCAAGACGCCGGCGCTCCCCGTCGTCGAACATCTCGATGAAGCGGGCGCGGACGTGGTCGCGACCGACCCCATCCTCGACGACACCGCCGTCTTCGAGGACGCCGGCGCGACGGTGATGCGCGGCGTGACGAGCGACGACCTGTCGCCGGACGCCATCGTCCTCGTGACGGCCCACGAGTCGTTCGACCACCTCGACGTTCCCGCCTTCGCCGACGACGACCGCCCGGTCGTCTTCGTCGACGGGCGGCAGGCCGCCACGGAGTACCGCGACCACGACCGCGTCGACTACGAGGGAATCGGTCTTCATGACTGACACCGTCTGCGTCGTCGGCCTCGGCTACGTCGGCCTGCCGCTGGCCATCGAGTTCGACCGCGCCGGGAAGTCGGTCATCGGCTACGACGTCGACCCAGACAAGGTCTCGACACTCTCGGCGGGGACGGACCCCACCGGGGACGTAACCGACGAGGGCGTCGCGGCCTCAGACGTGCTGTTCACGACGGACGCGACGCACATCTCGGACGCGGACTTCGTCATCGTGACGGTCCCGACCCCGGTCGACAGCATGGAGAATCCCGACCTCACGTTCGTCGAATCCGCGGCCGAGACCATCGGCCAGCACGTCTCTCCGGGGACGACCGTCGTCCTCGAATCCACCGTCTATCCCGGCGCGACCGAGTCCGTCCTCGTCCCCGCGCTCGAATCCGAGTCCGGATTCGCCGTGGGTGAGGACATTTTCGTCGGCTACTCGCCGGAGCGCGCGTCGCCCGGCGACACCGGGCGGAGCGTCAAGGACGTGGTCAAGGTAGTCGGTGCCAACTCGGAGGGGGTCCGCGAGCGCCTCGCCGACCTCTACGGGAGTATCGTCGACGCCGGTATCCACCGCGCGCCCGACATCGAGACGGCGGAGGCGTCGAAGGTCATCGAGAACGTCCAGCGCGACATGAACATCGCACTCGTCAACGAACTGGCCATCGCGTGCGACCACATGGGCCTGACGACCAAGGACGTACTCGAAGCCGCGGGGACAAAGTGGAACTTCCACGACGGCTACTCCCCGGGCTTCGTCGGTGGCCACTGCATCCCCGTCGACCCGTTTTACCTCACCTACCGCTCCAAGCGCGAGGGCTTCTCGCCGAAACTCGTGTTGCAGGCGCGCGAAATCAACGAGTACGTCCCGGTTCACGCCGCCCGCAAGGCGGTCAAGACCATCAACGAGTCGGGGCGCGTCCTCCAGGACACGCGACTGCTCGTCCTCGGACTCGCCTACAAGCCGGGCGTCGGCGACATCCGAAGCTCCGACGTGAGCACGATGATAGAGAAACTCGACGAGTTCCACGTCGACTGCGTCGGCTACGACCCCCACGCCGACCCCGACGAGTCGCGGGAAGTCTTCGACATCGAGGTGGTCGAGTCGGTCGACTTCGAGGCGTATGACGGCGTCGTCGTGGCGACCGGCCACGAGGAGTTCACTGACTACGACCTCGACGAGATGGCCGCCGCGCTCGGGTCCGACCCGGTCATGATAGACGTGGCCGACGTGTTCGACGCCGACAAGGCCGACGAGCGCGGCTTCCACTACGCGCAGCTCTGAGACACCGCGATGGACATCCTCATCACGATTCAGCACCCTGCGCACGTTCACTTCTTCAAGCACGCCATCGACGAGTTCGAGGCCCGCGGCCACGGGGTCCACGTTCGCGCCCTCGACAAGGACGTCGCCGTGGACCTCCTCGACGAGTACGAAATCGACTACGAGGTCGTCGGCTCCCGCGGCGATTCGCTTTCCGGCGTCGCGCTGTCGACGCTCGGTATCGAGTATCGCCTGTTTCGCGCCGCGCGGGACATCGACCCGGATGTCGTCGCCTCCATCGGCGGGTTCGAGGCCGCACACGTCGCGAAACTCGTCGGGGCCGAGTGCGTCGTCTTCACCGACACGGAGCACGCGACGCTCTCGAACGCGCTGACGTTTCCCTTCGCCGACGAGGTCGCCACACCGAAATGCTACCGCGACGACGCCGGTTCGAACCACTACCGGTACCCGAGTTACCACGAACTCGCGTACCTCCACCCCGACCGATTCGACCCCGATCCGTCGGCGCTCGACGGCCTGCCGGTCGACGCCGACGACACGTACGCCGTCGTCCGGTTGGTCAGTTGGGGCGCGGCGCACGACATCGGCGACGAGGGTCTCGACGGCCTCACCGACCTCGTCGGTCGCCTCGAAGACGCGGGCGCATCGGTACTCATCTCCGCGGAGGGCGATTCACTTCCCACTGAGTTAGCAGACTACGCCATCACCATCGATCCGCACCTCATCCACCACGTGCTCGCGTACGCCGACCTCTTTATCGGCGAGAGCGGGACGATGGCCTCCGAGAGCGCCGTGCTCGGGACGCCGACCGTCTACGTCCACAGCGCGAACCCCGGGCTCATGCGCGACCTCGCCTCGTTCGACCTGCTGTTCGGGTACCACGGCGAACACCGGAACGAACGCGCCGCGGACCGGGCGGTCGACATCCTCCGGTCGACCGACGCCGACTGGGAGGCCCGCCGACAGCGACTCCTCGAAGAGAACGTCGACGCGACGGACATCATCGTCGAACGGGTTCTCGCGGCCGTCGAGTAGCGGCCGTCGACTAGCCGCTCGTCCCCGCGTTTCGCCGCTCGTTCTCGGACCGTGACTGAGGCCTCGAAATAGCCGATTTTCGACGGTTCACGCCGTTTATCTGCTATATAATAAGGGGCCCTTGGTGCCTGTCTCGTCTCGATGACACTGCTGGATACAGTCCGACCGTCGAGCCGGGACGGCGATGTGACCGTGCTGGTGACCGGTGCCGGTACCTTCGGCGCTTCGGGTATCATCAAGGCGATTCGACGGGCCGACGCGTTCGACGCCCACATCGTCGGCGTCGATACGGACCCGGACGCTTACGGCTTCAGCCTCGTCGACACGGCGGAGACGGTCCCCGCCGGTGACGCCGACGCGTTCGTCTCCGAGCTGCGTTCGGTCGCGCGCCGCGAGAACGCCGACGTGATTTTCCCCCTCAACGCGGCGGACGTCGAGGGCCTCTCCGAGGCGAAGCCTGCCTTCGAGCGCGAAGGTATCGAAGTGATGGCCGTTCCGCCCCAGTCGCTCTCGATTACCAGGGATAAAGGACGGCTGTACGACGAACTCGTCAAGCAGGCCCACCCGATGGCACCCGAGTTCTACCGCGCCTCCTCGTTCGACGAGTTTCTCGATGCGGTCCACGCGCTCGGCTATCCCGACCGCCGCGTCTGCTTCAAGCCACCCGTCAGCAACGACAGGCGCTGCTTTCGCGTCGTCGACCCGGATATGGACCGGTTCAACGCGCTGTTGAACCAGAAACCGGACAGCACCGTCACCACGCTCGACGACGTGCTCCCCGTCCTCCGTGAGACGGCCCAGTTCCCCGAACTCATCGTGATGGAGTACCTCCCCGGCGAGGAGTACACCGTAGACGCCCTCGTTCGCGACGACGAGACGCCGGTTCTCGTCTCACGGTCGCACGCCGCGACGTGCGACGACTCCTCGTTCGTTGGCACCGTCGAGAAGAACCCGGAACTCCTCGGGGACGCCCACGAGCTCTGCTCGCTCTTCGGGTTGGAGTACAACGCCACGTTCCGGTTCAAATACACCGCCGACGGCAGGCCGAAACTCGTCGACGTCCATCCGCGAATCTCCCGGTCGGTCACCGCGTCGGTCGGTGCGGGCGCCAATATCCCCGCGCTCAGCGTGCAGTACGCGATGGACCGTGAGCTTCCCGAACTCGACATCGAGTGGGGAACCCACGTGACCCGCGACTGGCAGGACGTGTTTTACGGCCCCAATACGGACCCGACCACAATCTGACGGACGCTCTTCGAACCACAACTCTCAGCTCATACATGACGATGCTCTCATCGGTATACGACCGCTTACAACGAGCCGAACTCGACGTGCTCGCGGCGGCCCTCGGAGTCGTGCTCGCGCTCGCGTTGTTCCCGCTGCGGTTCCTCTCGTCACAGATCTTCATCGTGACGCTCCCGATACTCCTCGGCGTCGGGAGTCTCCTCTATCTCGCGGCCGCCCGCGGGAGGGGGACCACGAACGGCCTCCCGACGCTCGCGCCGTCGCTCGTGCGACTCATCTCGGCCGGCGTCTTCTTCGGCCTCGCCGTCATGGTCGTTCTCGCGGTCGTTCAGGGCGAACGAAGCATCCTGTTCATGGACATCGGCGGCGTCGTCGGCACGCTCCTCCTCGGACAGATACTGCTCGCCCCGGACGACGAACTGCGGCCGAGCGTCTTCCTCGCGGAGATTCTCGTGTACTCGTTCGTCGTCCGATTCGCCGCGCTCTACACCGCGCCGGGTTACATCGGAATCGACATCTGGTCGCACACGACGTTCGTCCAGATGATTCTTCAGGCGGACTCGCTGTCTGCCATCAACGACATCAAGTACTATGCGTCGCCGCTGTTCCACCTGCTCACGGCGGCGTCGACGCACCTCCTCGACCTGTCGCTTCGGAACGCGCTGTACCTCTCGATCGGCGTCGTGATGCCGCTCGTCCCGATTTTAGTCTACGGGACGGCACGACTGCTCGTCCCGCTCCGGTGGGCCCTCACCGCCGGCGCGCTGTACGCGATGGGCGACCAGGTCGTCCGCTGGGGCATCCACCTCATCCCGACGAGCCTCGGCCTGCTGTTTTTCCTCGCGTGTCTGTACTGTCTCGTGCGGATCACCCACGCCAGCGAGCGATGGCGCGACTTCGGCCTGCTCGTCCTGTTCAGCACCGCCGTCATCCTCACCCACCAGGTGTCGTCGTTCATCATGTTGGTGCTCCTCTTCGCGGGGTTCATCGCGCAGGTGTTGCTCCGGTTCGACTTCTTCACCGAGGACCCCGACCCGCTTTCGTTCTCGGGCGGCGCGTCCAGCCCCGTGAACCTCGCGGGACTCGTGGGATTCAACCTCGGACTCATCGTCTTCACGTGGTCGCTGACGCCGTATCAGGGCGACACCTTCCTCGAAACGGTCATCAACTACCTCGTGTTGAACCTGTTCAACGCCGGGTTCCTTCAGGGCGTGAGCGGTAGCGGCGGGTCGGCCGGCGCGTCCGGTGTGGCCGGTTCGGCCGGTCAGACGTTCTTCTCGCAGCTCTCGACGTACGTCACCGAAGCCGGCTTCCTCATGCTCATCTTCGCGGGTCTTATCGGGTGTCTCACGGTGCTCAACCGCTCGCGGGCGACGCAGACGACGTACACGTTCGTCGGCGCTATCGTGGCGATGCTGTTCGTCGTGCTCGGACTGCCGCTCGTCGGTATCGAGAGCTTCGTCCCCGGTCGCTGGTTCGCGTACCTCTACGCCCTCCTCGCCATCATCGGCGTCCTCGGATTCCGCCACCTCGCGAACCGGACCTCGCTCAAGGTGGTCGGCGTCATCCTACTCCTGTTCGTGCTCGTCTACCCGAACGTGATGCTCATGTCGAACGACGGCGCGATGGACAGTCCGGCGTTCCCGGACCAACACGAACGGCTCTCGTACACCGAACAGGAACTCGCCGCCATCGACACGTACGGTTCGGCCCGCTCGTCGCAACAGGGCGGCGAACTCTACACCGACCTGCCGTACGGGACGGTGTGGGAGCGGACGAACGCGTATCCGGCCGAGCCGTTACCGGCCGAAGAAGGGAGGCCAGTCCCGCAGGGGATAACGGCCTATCGGGAGTACCAATCACAGAGCGCCTCGTACTTCCCGAACGAACAGGACGTGGCCACGAACCTCGACCCGTCGAAGACCGAGGTCTGTCCGCCGACGACGAACTACGTCTACGCGAACGGCGAGGTCACCATCTGTTCGCTCCCCGGCGCTAACTGACCGCTCGGCTCGCGGTCGTTCTTTTTGTCACTCGACAGTGTGGATTAGCACTACATGCCGTCCCGAACTCATTTGTTCACATGAGTGAAAGATGGTGCCATGCCCTCCCGACGCAAATACCTCGCCGGCTTCGCCGTCACATGGTCCATGGGAGTTGCTGGCTGCGCTGGTTTCGGTAGCTCAGACCCCCTCCATCGAGTCGAGATGGACAACAACACTGGCAGAGATATCGAGGTGTTTGTCGAGGTGATGAACGACGCTGACGGGACACTATTTCAGCGGTCGTTCGCCATCGAAGCAGGGAACCAAGACGAAGGTGCCGACTGGTTCGAGGGAGTCCCGACCAAACTCTCGGTCGCAGTGGGTGACGCACAGCCGCTCACCGCGGCGTGGCCATCCAAAATCACCGAAGTAAACGCGGGCGAACGACCCGAGACGCACGGTATCCCTCCCTGCATTCGTGGGGGAGACTCGATGACCGGTGTTTTCGTTCGCATCGCTTCTGCCGAGAGGATGTGGCTCGAACCAACGTGTGGAGACCCACAGTGACTCACAGCCCCATTCACTGTATCTCCCTCGTCTGAATGCTCGCTCAAACTCGACTTGAGAGTGATTGGTACGCGCGCTATTCAGCACGCCCGCAGCACCTCGGGCGGGAACCGTATCACGACTCCCTCGGCCGGTGCAGGCGGCTCACACCCGAAGAATAAGCCTCGACAGCGTCGCGAAGAACTAGAACGTGTCGTCGTCCGACTCGGTCGTCTCGTTGCTTCCGAACGTCGTCGAACTGTTGTTCGTCGCTCCGGTCTCGTTTCCGCCGGACGACGACCCGAAGGCGGTGTCGTTTTCAGTCGTAGACTCTCCGAACGAGGTGTCGTTTTCGGTCGATCCTCCGCCGAACGTGGAGTTACTCTCTGTGGTTCCGCCGAACGTCGACCCGCCGTTCGCGACCCGCTCAAGCTGTTCTCTCGTCGCTTCGGGGTCGACCGTCGGTGCCGTCACCTCGTCGTCGGTGGCGATGCGCGGGACGGTCGTGATGCCGAGTTCGGCCGCGCTGTCGGCGGACAGTTGGACGCTTTGGGCGTACGCGCGCGAGCGAATCGCCCGCCGAATCTGGTCGATGCCGTTCGTGTCCGCCGCCTCGGCGAATCGGACGAGGTTCTCGGTCGTCGCCCAGTCGCGGCGCTCCTGGGGCTGGTTCGCGAAGACGTAGGAGAAGTACGTCCAGAACGACTCGGGGTCGATGTTCCAGACCGCGAGCCCGGCTTCGCTCGCCCGAGGCGCGTCCGGCCCGAGATACGGCTCGCCGTCCATGTACGCCACGTTCCGGAACTCGATGGAGAGGTCTCCGGTCGCGACGAAGTCCTCGACCAGCCCGCCGAACTGCTGTCGCACGAACTCCTGGGTGTATGGGCATTTCCAGCTCCCGTAGACCGTTACCGTCGTGTCGGCCGTGCCGATGGTCGGATACCGCGCGTCGGTCTGCAGCGACCGGAGGGCACCCGTCTGGAGTTCGAACGACGGGTCGGACACCGTCTTCGGACGCATCTCGACGGACGCGTTCGCGTCGGTCTCGTTGCCTGCGGCCGTCCGCGTCTCGGGCTGCGCGGTCGTCGTCTGCTGTTCCGACTGCCCCGCCGGCGTGTCCGCTCCGCCGCTGTTCGCCTGCTTGGCGAAGCTCGCACAGCCGCTCAGTGATGCGATGGCCGCGACACCGGATAGCTTGAGAATACTCCGTCTGTCTGTCTCTCGGTCAACCATACACCACACCTAGTCGTAAACGGCATTATTATCGGCCGTGTAAGCAATCCCGGCGCGCGCTCTACGGTCTGTTCGGTGCCTAATTCGTCGTTCGACCCGCCGATGTCACGTTTCCGAAAAACCGCACGACAGCGACGCGTTTGTTTCGGTTGTGGAGTCGCCACCGTCCCTTAGCGCGTCTATAGTAATGGCCGCTTCCCCGTATCGTGGTTTCACGGACAGCTCACCCGCTGACCCCACAAACCATGACACATCAGAAACAACTCTTGGGGGAGTCGAACATCTCCACCCCGTCCGCTCTGAACCGACCACAGCCAACGACGACCGGGACCGCGCGTGTCTCGCAGTCCTCGGAGGGTCGCTGACATGTGCGGAATCATCGCTCACGTCGGTGAGAAGCGGGCTATCAGCCCGCTCGTGACCGGACTCGAGAAACTGGAGTACCGCGGCTACGACTCCGCCGGTATTGCGGTGAAAAACGGCTCGGGACTCGACGTATGGAAGTGCTCGGGTCAGGTTTCCGACCTCAAGGACACAATCGACGGGGTCGAATCGAGCGCGACGCTCGGTATCGGACACACTCGGTGGAGCACCCACGGGCCGCCGACCGACGAGAACGCGCACCCGCATACGAACCAGACGAATCAGGTCGCCGCGGTCCACAACGGCATCATCGAGAACTACGCGACGCTCAAGGAGACCCTCGAAGCCGAGGGCTACGAGTTCACGAGCGACACCGACACCGAGGTCATTCCGAACCTCGTCAGCCACTACCTCGACCGCGGAAACGAACCGCTGGCGGCGTTCCAGCACGCGGTCGATGCGCTCGAAGGAAGCTACGCAATCGCGGTCGTCGTCGACGGCAACGACTCCATCTACGCCGCCCGGCAGGGGTCGCCGCTCGTCCTCGGCGTCGACGAGAGTAGTTACTACCTCGCGAGCGACGTGCCCGCCTTCCTCGACCACACGCGGAACGTCGTCTACCTCGAAGACGGCGACACCGTCGAGGTCCGCGCCGACGGCGTCGACATCACCGACGAGAACGACGAGACGGTGCGGCGCGAAGTCGAGACGGTCGACTGGAACCCCGACGAGACCGGAAAGGGGCAGTTCGACCACTTCATGCTCAAGGAGATTCACACGCAACCGACCTCGCTCCAGAAGACGCTCGAGGGCCGTCTCGACCAGGAGGCTGGCGACATCAACCTCGACATCGAGACCGACCTCTCGGACATTGACTCCGTCCAACTCGTCGGATGCGGCACCTCGTACCACGCCGCGCTGTTCGGTGCGAGCCTCCTGAACCGCTGTGACGTTCCGGCGCGCGCGATTCGCGCGAGCGAGTACGACTTGACGACGGGGTCGCTGACGGACAACACGCTGTTCATCGCGGTTACGCAGAGCGGCGAGACAGCGGACACGCTCAGCGCACTTCGGCAGGTCAACGACGAGGGCGTCGAAACGCTCGCGGTGACGAACGTCGTGCAGTCGACCGCCGCCCGCGAGGCCGACGAACCGATTTACATCCGCGCCGGCCCCGAAATCGGCGTCGCGGCCACGAAGACGTTCTCGTCGCAGGCGGCAGTGCTCACGCTCCTCAGCCAGCACCTCTCGGACATCGTCGAATCCGGCGTCCCCGCGGACAACCTCGACCGACTCGTCTCCGATCTGGCCGAACTCCCAGACGCCGTCGAGCGGGTGCTCCAGACGAGCGACGCCAAGCGACTCGCTCGCGAGTACCTCGACATGAACGCGTACTTCTTCATCGGCCGCGGACTCGGCTGCTCGGTCGCCAAGGAGGGCGCGCTCAAGTTCAAGGAAATCACCTACGAGCACGCGGAGGGGTTCGCCTCCGGCGAGCTCAAGCACGGTCCGCTGGCGCTCGTCACCGACCGGACCCCCGTCTTCGCGGTCTGTACCGACGGCAGCGACAAGACGGTGACAAACGCCAAGGAGGCGAAGACCCGCGGCGCGCCTATCGTCGCGCTCGGCCCGTCGGACCACCAGATAATGGACACTGCGGACGAACAGCTCTACGTTCCCGACAGACATCCCGTCTGTGAGAACCTCCTCGCGAACGTCCAACTACAGCTGCTGTCGTACTACTGTGCGACCGAGTTGGACCGCGAGATAGACAAGCCGCGAAACCTCGCGAAGAGTGTCACGGTCGAATAATCTCACGGAGACCAGCCACCCACAATGAACAAAGAACTGTTTGGCGTCCTCGACGACGACGGGGCGTTCGACGACCTCGCGTCTCGGTCGAGTTTCGACTGGGTCGCCGACGGCGAGCGCGCGACTGTCGCTATCCGCGACCCCGCGCTCGGGTTCCCGGGGCGCTCGTCGACGTATCAAGACGAGCGAGGGAGCTGTATCGTCTGGGGCGAGGCGTTCTCCCCCGATGACGTTTCGACCCCGACAGCGGAGTACGCCCTCGAACGGTACGCCGCGGTCGGAGCCGACGCGTTCGGTGAACTCAACGGGTCGTTCCTCGTCTTCGTCGAACTCGACGGCGACGCGATAGTCGCCTCGGACCCCGCCCGAACGTGGCAGTGTTTCTACACCGACACGCCCGACGGGCGGGTGTTCGGTACGAATCCACAGCGCGTCCTCTCGGCGGCAACCGGGCTGGAAGTCGACACCCGCGGCCTCCTCGAGTACATCCACATGGGGGTCGTCGTCGACGAGCGGACGGTCTACAGCCGACTCAGCTGCATCCCGTTCGACGGCTACTTCACCGCCGACGAGTCGGGGACGCTCTCTCGGTTCGTCTACGACCCCGCCGACCCCGACGAGTTCGACTACGTCGACGAGCTCGCGGCGCGCCTCGAACGGGCGATAGCCCGTCGGGCGAACTACCCCGGCAAACAGGGCGTGCTCCTGAGCGGCGGCTACGACTCGCGAGCAATCGTCGCCCAGCACCCCGACATCGACGTCTGCTACACGCTCGGCGCGCCCGACCATCCCGAGGTCGAAGCCGCCCGGAACATCGCGAACCAGTACGGTGCCGACC
The DNA here is from genome assembly GCF_024136985.1 of Haloferax sp. AB510. Classification (NCBI taxonomy): domain Archaea; kingdom Methanobacteriati; phylum Methanobacteriota; class Halobacteria; order Halobacteriales; family Haloferacaceae; genus Haloferax; species Haloferax sp. AB510. Next base: position 17,603 of record NZ_JAMYJY010000001.1, on the reverse strand, counting down.
ACGAGACGCTCGTCCCCGACGACGACTACATCAACGTCGACGAGGACGTCATCGAGTACTCGCTCGGCACGCGCGAGTCGGTCCACGTCCACCACGCGGGTTGTGACGAAAAGATGGACGCCGACACCGTCTTTCACGGACTGCTCTTCGATACGTTCCTCCGCGGACACTTCCTCCCCCAGAACGTCGTCGAAGTGTTCGGCAATCGGTTCCCGTTGCAGGGTCTGGACCCTGACCCGGACCCCGCTGAGGTGCTGTCGTCGAAGTTTGGCTACCACCCGGCGTGTGACCACGTCTTCCCCGAGTGTTACGACGAGTTCGACACGAGCATGGAGTTCATCAACGATGTCGTCGACGAGCAACTCGACAAGTGGTCGGACCGATACGACAACGTCTACGACAGTATCGAACTCATCGGGATCCAAAACCAGCCGTCGGTCCCGTTCCACTTCGAGCTATCGGACAACTACATCGAGTCGTTCGTCGCCGCCGACGCCGAACTCATCGACTGGCACCTGAAGACCCCGCCCGAAAAGCGCAACACGAACACGATGATGGCGGCGATGCAGAAACTCAACCCGGACATCTTCCGCCACCGGCCGCCGGACAGACCGCACAACTCGTTCAGGAGGAACCAAATCGAGAAGTTCGTCCGCCGGAAAATCCCCGGTATCGAGCCGTTCAGTTCTCCGTGGCCCGACATGGAGGCGCAGTACGAACGGAACGAACTCGACCGGAAGCTCTTCCCCGGCTACCCGAGCATCCACGAACTTCCGGTCAGAGTCAAACTCCGAATCAACGACATCACCACGTGGATGAACGCCGCGGATGACGACAGCGTCCTCACTCCCAACGACGTGCTGTGTCCGCCGGTGCGGATGCTCACCGACTCCTGAACACCCCGTTCCTTCTCCCCGATTGATCGACGACTCGTGCTCGCGACGTCGTCTCGCTCGTTCTCCGCCGCCACAGACTGCTGTCAGTACTGACGCACCTCGACATCGACGACGACTGACAAGAATATGCGACGGTACGGAGAGATTCGGACTGTTCCGAGGTGTCGCAACCGGTGTGAGAAGAAGGCCGTCTCGTCGCTGTCGTCGCGTTATCGGTCGGTCGCCACGGTCTCGCCGGGCATGGTACGAGCGCCTTCGGAGAGTTTCACCCCGGCGTTGAGCGCCGTGTTGATGCCGGTCTTCGCGTCGTCGCCGACGACCGCGCCGAACTTTCGGCGGCCGGTCGAGACCCGTTCGCCTTTGACCGTCACGGAGACGGCCTCGCCGTCGTGGCGGAGGTTGGCGACGTTCGTTCCCGCGCCGAGGTTGACGCGTCGGCCGACGACGCTGTCGCCGACGTACGAGAGGTGGCCGACGCTCGTCTCCGCGAGGAGGACGCTGTTTTTGATTTCGACGGCGTGGCCGACGTGAACGTTGGGCCCGACGAACGTGCAACCGCGCACGTACGCGTTCGGTCCGACCGTCGCGCCCGCCGAGATGTAGGCGGGCCCCTCGACGACGGAGCCGTCTTTGACGGTCGCTCCCTCCTCGACGACCACGTCGCCTTGGACCGTGGCGTCGTCGCTCACGTCGCCGTCGATGCGGCGGTCGAACGTCTTGAGCTTCCACTCGTTGGCTTCGAGGAGTTCCCACGGTCGTCCAACGTCCATCCAGCGGTCGAGGGTCACCGGAGAGACGTTGAACTGGTCGATGACCCGGTCGAGAACGTCGGTGAGCTCGCGCTCGCCGCGCTCGCTCAGCGGTACGTCGAGCATGTCGCGGGCCTCGGCGGGGAACACGTACGCGCCGGCGTTGACGAGGTCGTTCTGCGGAGCGTCGGGTTTTTCGACGATTTCCGCCACCGCGCCGTCGCTGACGTTCAACACGCCGTAGTTGGAGGGGTTCGGGACGCGGACCGACGCGATGCTCGGTGCCGCGTCGAACAGGGCGTCGATTCCGGCGGGGTCGTAGAGGTTGTCACCGTAGAGGACGGCGAACGCGCCGTCGATGTGCTCCTTGGCGGCGCGAACCGCGTCTGCGGTCCCCTGCTGTTCGTCCTGTTCGACGTACGAGACCGGGACGCCGCGGTAGGACGAGCCGAAGTGTTCACGCACCGTCTCTTGGCCGTACCCGACGACCACGACGAGTTCATCGGCACCGGCTTCGACCGCCGCCGCGGCGGTGTGGCCGACGATTGGCTGTCCGGCCACGCTCAGCATCGGTTTCGGAACCTCGTTCGACAGCGGGCGCATTCGCGTGCCGCGTCCGGCTGCCAGTAGAATCGCTTGCATACCACGCCGTAGTCGAACGACGGGCGTTATTATACGTGAGATAAGTGGTCGTTGTCGGCGATTTTCGGCGAGTTGGTCGCGTTAGGCGCGCCGTAGTGGTTCACCCGTGGTAGACGCCGTGTTGCCACAGCAGGTCGCGAGCGACGGCGACTTCCCACGTCACGGCGTCTTCGAGGGTCGTCCCTTTGCGGGTCGTCTCGACGATGTAGCCGGGGAGGTGCAGGTCGCCGTACACCTTGTGGACGAACAGCGGTCGCGAACCATCGAGGGAGTTCCCGCAGTCGAAGTCGTAGTACGACGGGTACTCCGAAAGGTCGATGTACTGCTCGTTGACGTAGTCGCAGGCGTTCACCGCGTTCATCGGGGCTGCGCGGGTCGGGAAGACCGCCTGCCCGACTTTCCCGTCGTGCTTGTAGATGCCGCTGGAGCTGTGGAGGTCGACGACGACGTCGGGGTCGTGCGAGACGAGTTCGTCCCAGAGCGCCCGCGCGAGTCGGGACGTGGGCTGCGCCCCCGTGGGGAACTGCCGGTTCAGGTCGCCGTCTTCGGTGTACCGAGCACCGATGCTGATTGCGGGCGCGTTCGCGTGGGGGACGACGACGATCTTGCCGCCGGTCGGGCGGAGATGTCTGATATGGTCCGCCGCGTGGTAGCCCTGGGGTTCTTCGCCGTGGATACCGCCGACGACGAACGCCGTCGGGCCGGGCTTTCCGGAGTCGATGACGTAGACGGGCGTTTCGTAGTTCGTTCCCGAAAGGAGCGAGTGGGTGCGGACTGACCCCGCGTCGACCCGGTCGAGACGGGTCCGAATCCAGCCGAGGATGTCGGAATAGTTGCCGTCCTTGTGGTCTCGAAGCAAGCGAACTCGCGGCACGTCAGCGATGCCGTAGCGGACGGCCTCGTCGGTCGCCGAGCGGACGAGGCTGTCGTAGCGGTCCTCGTAGGCGCGGTTGGCGATTTTCGTGATGTTGCGGACTCCCGCGAGGTCCATGTAGGATTCCAACCGAGCGTGGGTGTACGTCTTGGTCGTGAAGTTCCAGTACATGAACTCGAAGAACTGCCAGAAGTTCTCCGGTTCGACGTCCCAGACGCCGTGAGCGGCGCGGGCGGCGCGGGCTTCGCCCTCGTCGTCGCCGACGAGGTAGGTGTCGATGGCGTCCGGCCTGTACGAGAGGAACCGCAGTTCGAGGTTGAGGTCGCCCGTCTGGACGGACTCGCGGACGATGTCTTCGAGGTTGTGCTGGACGAAGTACTGCGAGGACTCCGACAGGAAGTTCACGTAGACGACGAGCGTCGGGTTCGAATCGTCGGTGCCCATCGTCGGGTAGAGCCTGTCGCGGAGGTACGGCGCGGTCCCGACGACGCCCGGCGAGAACCCCGCAGCGGCGGGTCGAGTTCCGACAGCTCCGAGCAGCGCGAGTCCGCCGGCGGCGGTGAGAAAGGTGCGACGAGTAAATTTCGAGTTCATTGTATCCAATTTCCTGAACGTCATAAAACGGAGAAACTTCGAGCCTTCACATGTCCAGTCTTTTTATATCTGTGTGTACAGTTAACGCACTAAATCTCGGCGATTTGTAGGTGTGTCACACTCTCTGACGGTCAAATTTAGATATTCCTCGACTCCACGCGGGGACGAGAACGAGATTCACCGAGTCTACGCGTCCGCAACGCCGTTCGATTGGCCAACAGTCCGGCGGTGTCACTCGGTGGTGAACCCCGCGGGACGCTCGAATCTCCACCCTCCTTCAACGAGGATTATCCCCGATTCAGGCGCGAACGGTGTCGGTGCGAGACTCGACGAGTGCCAGCGCCTCGTCGAACAGTCGGTCAGTCGCCGCTTCGGACCGGCCCTCGGCGGTGACCCGCACGAGCGGTTGTGTTCCGCTCGCCCGGACAAGGAACCACCCGTCGTCGGTCTCGACACGGAGTCCGTCGCGGTCATCGATGTCGTCGTACTCCTCGCGCACCGTCGCTTCGACGCGTTCGAGGACGCCCGCTTTGTCGGTCGTCTCGACGCTCTCGCGGCGAAGCGGGTAGGCGTCGATATCGTCCACAAGGTCGGCTAGCGGGCCGCGCCGCGAGACGAACTCGACGAGTTTGCACGCCGCGAGCGGGCCGTCGGGACAGGGCGTCTCGTCGGCCCAAATCCACGCCCCGGAGGGCTCGCCACCGAAGACGACGCCCGGTTCGGCACACCTCTCGGCGACGAACACGTCGCCCACGCGCGTCCGGACTACGTCTGCGCCGACGGTCGCGACCGCGTCGTCGACGGCGAGGCTCGTGTTCACCGGAACCGCGATTCGGTCGCCCTCTGACGCGGCCTCGCGCCCGAACAGGGCGAGGAGCGCGTCGCCGTCGACGAAGTTTCCGTCGCCGTCGACGGCCATCATCCGGTCTGCGTCCCCGTCGTGGGCGACGCCGAGGTCCGCCTCGGTCGCGGCGACGTGGGACTTGAGCCCGCGAAGCGTCTCGTCGGTCGGTTCGCTCGGACGGGCGGGGAACCGACCGTCGCGTTGGCCGTTGAGCGTCGACACCGTACAGCCGAGCTCCGAGAGCGCGTCCGCCGTGAGCCGCCCCGTCCCGTTCCCGATGTCGACGACGACCGAGAGGTTGTCTTCGAGGTCGACGCTCGATTTGAGCGCGTCGCGGTGGCGGTTTTCGATACTTCGGTCTCGCTCGGTTCCGACGCCGTCCCACGCGGCGAGTTCGTAGTCCTCGTCTTCGATACGTCGCTCGATGGCGGCGCGCTGGGCCGAATCGAACGCCCGGCCGGACGCAGTCCAGAGCTTCACGCCGTTGTCGGTCGGCGGGTTGTGCGAGGCGGTGACGACGGCACCGGCGTCGGCGTCGAACCACTCGACGGCGCGGGCGATAGACGGTGTCGGCCGGGTTCCGAGTCGGAGTACGTCGATTCCGCACTCCAGAATCCCGGCGACGAGTGCGTGTTCGAGCATCGTTCCGCTTTCGCGCGCGTCGCGGCCGACGACGACGCGTCCGGAGACCTCGCTACCGAGCGCCCTTCCGATACAGAGCGCCACTTCCGCCGTCACGTCTTCGCCGACGGCACCGCGAACGCCGCTCGTTCCAAACATACTCTGCACGTGGTCGGCGGGGTTCCTTACTATGGGATGAGTAAGGAACCGCTGGGTCGGGGCGTTCGCTCCCGGATGGGCGCAGTTAGCGGGCCGGTCATCGCCTGGCGTCCGCTGGTCGGCAGTCGCGGAACGATGGCGCGCTCGTCCGGGTGTGCGTGATTTCGTGCGTTCGAGCGGTCGGGGCGACCCCGATTTATGATGTGTCTATTCACTCAGTCGTCGTCGGTTCTGAGAGCAAACTCCGAGAAACGACCGTTCCACCCGTTCTAGGGGTTCTTTAGTACCACAACTATCTCCGAAGTTCATGTAGGGTGCGTCCGTGGCATCCCCTATGTGCGTACACGAATTAACCGCGATTCAACGCGATTTGCTGTTCGTTGTGCGAGGAATGAGCGACTCCTCGGGACAGACTATCAAGACCGAACTCGAAAAGACGCAGGGGCGCGACCTGCTCACGGGCCGCGTGTACACGAACCTGAACGAACTCGTCGACAAGGACCTCGTCAACAAAGGGAGCAAGAACGGACGGACCAACGAGTACTCACTCACTGACGAGGGCCGCGAAGCGGTCGAGACGCGTCGTCGCTGGGAGAAACGGTATCTCAAGCAGACCGCGTGACCGGCGGTTTAGCGGCTCGATACGTTCGTCGCTCGTAGTCCGTCTTTCCACGCGAGTACGGGCGTACAGCGCTTACTCTGTATATAATAAACCACTACTGCTCAGTACGGATGGGTGATGACAGAACGACAGTCGAGCCGCAGACGGTTCCTCCAGTTGACCGGTGCAGCGACGATTGCCGGGCTCGCGGGCTGTTCGAGCGGGTCCCCCGAAGGGACGACGTCCACGTCGACCCAGACGACCACCGCCAACGCGACGCAGACGACGACGCAAACGACGACGGCCGCGCCGGAGAATCAGATGCGAGGCCCGCGCGAGGGCGACGACCTGCCGACCGATTCCAAGCCCTCGGACGGCTACCCGCCGGAGTTCGACACCGTGCCGGAAGAGCGGTCCATCGACACGAGTTCGTACGACACGCTCACGCGAGAGGTGCACGACGTGACCGTCGAAGTCCCGCTCGTCCCCATCGAGGACGCGTACTACTGGTACGCGCGCGGGGAGGCGCGCTTCGTCGACGCCCGCAGCGAGACCGGATACGATGTCTCCCACATCTTCGGATCCGTTCTCAGCCCCGCACCGGACGGTCGGACGCTCGACCCCACGGACGACTGGAACGAGGCGGACCGCGTGGTGACCTACTGCCACTGCCCGCACCACCTGTCGTCGCTCCGGGCGGCGATGCTGCTCGCAACCGGCTTCGAGAACGTGTACGCAATCGACGAAGGCTTCCAGGCGTGGCTCGACCGCAACTACCCGCTCGCGGGGTCCGATACGAACCGGGATTACACGGTTCGCACCATCGAAGGCGAGACGAGTCGGCTCGACGCCGGCGAGACGGCGTGGGCGTTCCACCCCCAGACCGACCAGGTCGAAGCGACCGAAATCGGGTCCGACGGCTCGTACGCGCTCGAACTGAAGTTCGTGCAGGTCGACGCCCAGAGCACGATTCAGGTCGAGACGCCGAGCTACGCTATCCAGGCCCCGCTGGGCGAACTGACGAGCGGAACCGTCACGGCCGATACGGGTGAGCCGGCCGAGCAGACGAAGACGACCACAAACTCCACGAACGGGACGACCAACAGCACGGGAACGAACGATACCGCGACGAACGACTCGTTCTCGCTGAACTGGCGCATCTGACCGGTCACCCGTCGAGAGAAGACCGAACACCGACCCCTCGATAATTCTGTGAGTCCCGATTTCGAGTGAGAGGCGAGAAGTATTTGATAATTGTCTGTTTTTGTTGTGTCGTTGTCGGTGTCAGACAACGAGGGTTAGTAATTTGTCGGCCAATTCGCGCGATCAACAAATAAACTTCATATCGCTATATAAAATTGAATGTCGAGGCCAACGCCAGTTCGGCTCGAGTCGGTGGGCAGAAACGCGTCACTCGGACGTGAATCTGAGCCCGTACGTGAAGTAGCGCTCGTCGTACAGGAGGAACCGACGCTCCGACCCCGTCTCGACGCCCGCGTCTTTCTCGACGTTGCCATCGAGATACGACCAGTGGCCGAGTCGCTTCAGTAGCGATGCGAACGCGGTGGAGTACGGGTACGACTCGCGGTAGGACTCCACCGTCGCTTCCCGGAGAATTTCCCGCTCCGCTTGCGAGAGGTCCGCCCGCGTCACTCGCGCGTCGAGTAGTGACGCTCGAAGAACCGTCTCGACTTCGGACGCCGAGTCGGCGACCGGGTCGACGTCGGCTCGGTAGACCGCTTCGTGAAACGTCTCTCGTGTGACTTCGACTTCGTAGACTGCGTCTCGATACTCGACGTGGGACGGACCGGCTTCTTCGAGGAGGTCACTTGCCCCCGCTGCATCGTCGTCTCGGTACACGTAGCCGTCGCGCTGGACGAGCCCGCGCGGAACACCACCAGCGTTACCTCGCGCCCGTGCGGCAAAATACGCGATTCGCACCGCTCGTTGGTCGGCCTCGGGGAGCGACGAGTGTGCGACGTGGTCTGGGACGGTTTTGAGTTCGTCGGGGCGGCCGACTTCAAACAGCCGGAGCACTGGGTGGGTGACGGTCTCCTCGCCGACGACGAGTGAATCGAGGTGGTAGTACGTCCCGTTTCGTCGCGCGTAGGTCGGGGTGTCGTCCCCTCGAGCGAGGAACGGCGTGTGATGTTGGGTCGTGTATTCCTCGCCGTCGAGGGTGATGTTGAATGCCGTTTCGTCCCACGGCGGCCGCGTCTCGGTCAGGTCGACGACGTACCGCTCGCGGAGCGGCCCGTCGAGCGGGGACAGCGACAGGACGAGTTGTCGAGCGTCGGTCTCTGACTCTGGTCTGAGTTGCGAACAGCCGCTAAACGTCGCCGTCAGCAACGCGCCGCCGGTCGCTAAGAGTCCTCGCCGCGTGGTTGTTTCGGAGGGCACGACTAGCCACCTCTGTCCGGACTGTCAAAATCGTTCTTTTTTGAAAGGAACTCTGGCGGTCAACGACCCGCTCAAGGACAACTGGTTGTGTCGTCGCTATCCGGGCCCCAACGCCGCGATGTCGGCACCAACCGTCGCCAGCGCGTCGGCGGGGTTCGGGTCGCTGTCGGCCAGGTGCGTGTAGCGGTGGTTCGGAACGCTCGCTAGTGCCGCGGCGATGGCCTCGCTGTACGCGTCGACTCCCGGCTCCGTCGGGTCGTCACCGCCCCATACGTCTCGGATGACGGTCATCGAGTCGATTCGCACTTCGAGGTGGTGCGGCTCGTAGCGCGCCAGCAGTTCGGAAAGCCCGAGTTGGAGCGCGACGTACTCGGCAGTGTTGTTCCCCGCCCGGGAGCCGACGGGACGGCCGAGTCGGGCGAGCTGGGTCTCTCCCGAGTCCATGATGACCGCGCCCGCACCCGCCGGGCCGGGGTTGCCGCGCGAACTGCCGTCGACGTACAGGATGAACGAGTCGTCGGTCGGCTCAGAAACGGGTGGTTGAGCGAGCTCCGACGCCAGCAGTTCATCGAGCGCGCGCCGCAACCCGCCCGGGGTCGTCGTGGGGTCGAACAGGCCGCCGTAACCGGGCACGGCGTCGTCGATGGCGTCGGTGGCGGCGGCCATCTCGTAACCGACCCCTGCAAGCACCTCGTCGACGAGCGTGGCGAGCGGCGAGAGGTATTCGGAAGGGAGCGACTTCTCGGTCACGCCACCGGGACCTCCGTTCGGCCTCTGTTCCGAGCCGTCACAGCCTCGCTCTCGGACGCCCTCGTCGGTTCGTCCAACAACTGCATACCTGTTCTCAGTCGTCGAGCGGGATAATCCCTTCAGGTGTACTGGCGAGTCAGTCGGCTCGGGAGAGCTCGACGGCGAAGGCGCTCTGTGGGTGCTCGGAACGCGGCACACGGTGTGCAAGGTGTGCCAGCGCGCACACCCAAGACTATCCGTCTCGTAGTGGAACGAATCACTCATGCAACCGTATCCATCGACGCCTCATCTCGAAGATGCCCCAGATGAGTTGCTGTCGAGCGGTCACCTGTGGCTCCGTGAGTACGTCGCTGGTCCTCGGTTACGGTTTCAGATGAAACCGTCGGGGCGTCTACTGTTCGGCGACCGAGACCGAGTCTTCGATGACGTGCCTCCGCCGTACGAATACGCCGTTCGGCACGTTCGAGAGCAGTTCGACCGCGACGCGTTCCACGACGCGGTTGACGAGCCGGGAGCGTACGTCTTCTTCGGTGTGGCACCGTGCAATGTCGGTATCGACTACGACTGGGAGCGACTCCCGGCAGTTCTCGGCTGGACCATCTGGAACGGGACCAAAGAGCGGCTGTTCCCCATCGACAAAGCCGAGCAGGTGTTCGAACGGCTGGGTCTGACACCGGTGAACACCTTCCAGAAGGAACTGCACGTCCGAGATTTCCACCCGGAGCGACTCGACATCCCCGAATCCGCGTGGTACGCCGGACCCGCCGCAGGTGTCGTCATCGAGAACCGGCGTGGCGGATGCGCGCTCATCGAAGGCCCCGTCCTCGACGAGATGGACGACCACGAGCCGATACGAGGCGAGCCAGCGGAACTCGCCGACGAGTTCGTCACCGACGCGCGAGTCGGTCGCGCTATCAAAGCCGTCGAAACGTCCCAAAAGACACCCACAACCGCCGAGATTCACGCACGCGTGTTCGAGATGATCGTCCGAGAGGAGTACGCCCGACTCGACTCCGGTCGAGTCGATTGGAAGGCGTTGCGGTCGGCAGTTGGGTCGGTCGTCTCCGAGAAACACGGTAAGTTGGCCGACAACTGAGTTGCCAGTCTCTTCGTTCCGAACCCGGTCTTCTCTTGATGGTCGGGGAGAGCGGACCTCACTCGGAACATGAGGTGTTGCTCACCGGTTCGACTGACTGATTATGAAGCCGACCTCGTGGGTCGCGCCGAGCCGAGACTCGGCGCTCAGGAGTTGAGGTCGGCAAAACCATAGCGGGAGGTAGATTTGAACGACGCGACTCTCGCTTCGCTCGGATCTCTGGTTCAAACTACCTGTTGCGATTGCCACGTAAAACGGGCCGCCGCAGCGCGATAAACCGCGCTGCTTGGGGTGTCGTTTTCAGGAGAATAACGGGAGGTAGATTTGAACCCCGGTCGCTGACGCTCCCCGGTTCAAATCTACTGAGCTATGAGGCCGACCTCGTGGGTCGCGCCGAGCCGAGACTCGGCGCTCAGGAGTTGAGGTCGGCAAAACCATAGCGGGAGGTAGATTTGAACTACCGATCTCCGGGTTATGAGCCCGGCGGAATCTCCTGGCTATCCCATCCCGCTACTACATCGAACTCGGTTGCTAGTGGTAAGACTTCTGCTTCGGACCCAGATTGTCAACCTAGTTTAATTTAGGTACCAGTACCTTCGGTCGGCCTCGGTCCGTCTCACTCGGTCTTTTCGGGCCCGAACCCGAGGCGTGGCGGTCGCACCGCGACTCGTTGCAAGAGAGGTATATGCCCGCCGATTTTGAAGGACGCTAACGGTGACACACTCTGACGAAAACGAGGCCGTCGTAACGTGGACCGCGGGGATGGCCGGTCTCCGGGAACTCCCGAAGCGAATCGCGTTCAACGGCGTCGATTTCGGCCGCGTGTTGTGGTGGAGCGTGTTCGCCGTCGCCCCCGTCGCGTTACTGATTTTCGGGGCGCTCGCCGGTGACAGCGGTCCGTTCGTGTACAGTATGTACTGCGCGGTGGTACTGACGGCAGTCCTCCAGAGTTCGGAACGGTTCATCGGCATGCGCGTCGCGGTCGACGGCGACGACGGCGAACTCGAAAGCACTTACCACATGGGCGACCCCTCGCTGTTTCGGAGCGACGAGGACGTGACGACCTCGCTTTCGGATGTCGAAACTGCCCGATTCGTGACCTTCGGCGACCAGACTGCAGTCCGGCTGTACTACGGGAAGTCGTTCGTCAACAAGCCCACCATGTTTCTGGTTCCGGACGAGGTCGACTCCCAGTTCCGCGAAACACTCCGACGACACGACGTTTCGATGTCCGCGGATTCGACGCCGAAATCGGCCGATTGGGTGTGGGTTCGGTTCGTCGTGACCGCTCTCGTATTGGGTGCGATCCCGCTCGGCACCGTCTTCGTCTGGCCCGCCGGTTCGGTCCCCTTCCTGCTCGCCGTGTTCGGCCACGCCGCGTTCGTACTGCGGCAGGGGTGGTGACGACGACTGCCACCGCAGTACAGCCACAACATGTTTATCCGCCAATGGTTTTGTCGGTGATGATGCCCTCCGAGTCGTCTCCTGTCTCACCACGGTCGAACCGTCTGCAACACGAACGGGCGTCGTGATGCCGGGGTTCCTGACCCGCATCGCCGACGGCTGGGACCGCGCAGTCAACGACCCGCGTCTCGCCGTGATTCCCATCCTGTTCGGGATTCTCAACGAAGACAAGATATCGAACGTGCTCACGCACGATGGCGTGTACTTCGGAGTCACCTTCGGGACGCCGTTTTCGGTCGGCTCAGTGTGGGAGTTCGTTGCCGCACCCAACAGCGGAGTCAATCTCTCCCCCGGCGTTCCGGTCGGCACAGGGTCGCGACTGGTCGTCCTCGGAGTGGTTGCCATCGTCGTGAAATCGCTCCTCGCGGCGGGCTACTTCGGAAGCCTCGCCGACCAGTTGAAACGCGGCGAGTTCGAGTTCTTCGGGAACGTCCGGGCGTACGCGGTTCCGTTTCTGGTCTTGACCGCGGTGCCGTCCCTCGCCGTCTTCGGCGGTGCGCTCGCGCTCTTCGAGAGCGTACGCAACCCCGGTTCGGAGTTGGTTCTGCTCGTCGTGCTCTCTGTCGTCGCGTACTTCGTTGTGGGGTACTTCGTCTACGCGACGCCGTATCTGATTGTCCTCCGAGACGCTGGACTGTCGGACGCGCTTCGGGCGTCCGTCTCGTTCGCCGTCGACGGCGGGGAGTACTTCAGATATTTCATCAAATACGGGGCGTTGGTGCTCGCCATCTCCGTCTTTGCGACGGTGTTCGTCGTCAACGTGCCGGGTATCGGCCTGCTGGTCGGCGTCATCGGTGGCGGACTGTTGGGACTCGCGCTGAACGCCGCGACGATGCGGTTCGTCGCGGACATCGACTCCCAGTCGCCCTCGCTCGGGTCGTGGGACGACGAGGCGACGGCGTGAACACGGCGTGAGCGGACACCCGAAACGTGCCCCGGTGACACCGACGTCACCTGCTTTCGGTCACGTCGCCGAGAAGGTATATAGATTCGACGCGTAGGTGCGCACGTAATGAAAGTCGGCTCCGAGACGAAGCTCTACAAGGCGGAGCGCACCGACGTCTCCCAGAATCAGGGGAAGTTCCGGACCTACTTCAACTTCCCCGGCCGCGCCCTCCCGGACCACGCGGACCACGGCTACGGCCCGCTCGCGACCATCGTCGAGTCGTTCATGGACCCAGACACCCACATCGCGATGCATCCCCACCGCGACGAGGAAATCATCTCGTGGGTGCCCGCCGGCGTGATGCGCCACGGCGACCAGGACGGCAACGACCTCATCACTGACGCCGACCACCTGATGGTGATGAACGCGGGCGAGACGTTCTGGCACGAGGAGTTCACCCGCGCGGACGACCCGCCGCTGCGGATGCTCCAGATGTTCGTCCGACCTCACAGCCTCGGGCTGGAGCCGAACATCCAACACGAACCCATCGACGCCCCCGTCGAAGGCGAGTGGCGACACCTGTTCGGCCCCGAGGGCTCCGACGCGCCGCTTTTCGTCCGCAACGAAGTCGACCTCTTCGACCTCCGCCTCGACGCCGGGTCGAGCGCAGACCTCCCCGAAATCGAGGGGCGAGACGCGTACTTCTACGTGTTCGACGGCGCGGTCGAGGCCGCGGGGACGCGCTTCGGGAAGACCGAAAGCGGCCTGCTCGTCGACGACGCCGGGGTCACGCTCACCGCCGAGGAGGACGCCACTGTGGTCGCGTTCCTGATAGACCCCGACGCGCCCGTCACCCGGCAGGGAACTATCGGTCGCTGACGCGGCATTGTCCCCACCGAAACGTCACCGCCGCACCAACACGCCACCATCACCCACTACCCCTACCCGCCCATCCACCGAGACACCACACCCAACTCGATGCTCACAGACACCGCCGGAATCCACCACATCACGGGAATCGTCCGCGACGCGCAGGCGAACGTCGACTTCTACGCGACAACGCTCGGCCTGCGTCTCGTCAAGCAGACGGTGAACTTCAACGAGAAGTTCACGCGTCACCTGTTTTACGGCGACGAGACCGGGTCGCCCGGAACGGCCCTGACGTTCTTCCCGTACCCCGCCGAGGAACCCGGACGCCCCGGTACGCCGCAGATTCGGACCGCATCACTGGTGATTCCGCCGGACGCCGTCGACTACTGGGCCGACCGCCTCGCCAGCCGCGGCGTCGAAGTCAACGGCCCGTTCGAGCGGTTCGACGAGACGGTCATCCGGTTTTCCGACCCCGACGGCACCGACCTCGAACTCGTCACCGGCGAGTCGTCGGTCGAACCGTGGGCCGACGGTCCGGTCCCCGCCGAGCGCGCGATTCACGGCATCCACGGCGTCACGCTCCACTCGACGAACCCCTTCGTGACCGCAAGCGTGCTCGATACGCTCGGGTTCGACCTCGTCGCACAGGAGGGCGACCGCGTCCGCTACCGAGCGCCGGGCGACCGGGCGGCCGTCGTGGACCTCCTCGACAGAGACGGCGAGTTCGGCCGTGAGGGTGCGGGGAGCATTCACCACGTCGCGGTCCGCGTCGAGGACGAGGCCCAGTTGTACGAGTGGCACGACCTGTTCCGCGAGCGCGGCTACGACGTGTCGCGGGTGAAAGACAGACACGTGTTCCACTCGCTGTACGTCCGCGAACCGGGCGGTATCCTGTTCGAACTCGCGACCGACGGCCCCGGACTCACGTTCGACGTCGACCCGGAGGCGCTCGGCCAGTCGTTGTACCTCCCGCCGTGGCTGGAGGAGGACCGCGAGATGATAGAAAGCCAACTGCGCCCGCTCGACCTGCCGGGAAACCGCGGAGATGAGGGAAGAGACGCGGATGTCGAAGCCGACGAAGGCAACGGAACCGACGGGTCGAACTGATGTCCCCCCGCCCAACAGCGCCCCGGTCCGCGACCGACCCTCACGAGGGCCAGGAGATTGCGACGGCCGGAGCACCCCCGCAGGTCGCCGACGCGGCGGTCGTCATGCTCCACGGCCGCGGGTCGAAGGCGCGGCACGTCCTCACCCTCGTCGACGAGTTCCTCCACCGGGGCGTGATGTACCTCGCGCCGCAGGCTGCCGGCAGTTCGTGGTATCCGGCCCCGGCCACCAGCCCCACCGAGCGAAACGAGCCGTGGCTCTCCTCCGCGCTCGGAAGGGTGTCGGCCGCGCTCGACATCGCCGCCGATGCCGGGATTCCGCCCGAACGAGTCGTCTTCTTCGGGTTCTCGCAGGGGGCGTGTCTCGCCGCCGAGTTCGCGGTTCGGAACCCCCGCCGGTACGGCGGTCTCGTCGCCCTCTCGGGAAGCCTCCTCGGACCCGACCTCGCGAGTCGGACCGGCGGCTACGGCGGCAGCGACAACGATGTCGACCACGACGGTCACGTCGGCGACGCCGACTTCGACGGCACGCCGGTTTTCTTCGGGAGCGGCCGCGACGACACCCGCGTCGAAGCCGACCGAGTCGAGGCGTCGGCCCGAGTCTTCTCGACGCTCGGGGCCGACGCGACGAGTCGATTGTACGAGGGACTGGGCCACGCCATCAACGACGACGAAATCCGAGTCATCGACTCGTTCATCGAGCGACTCAGCTGAGGCGTGATGCGGTCGTTTTCACGAGTCACGGGACGGTAGCCGCGCAGCTACGCGGTGGTCGTGCCGTCGAAGAAAAACGGAGTGAAGGTAGCGAGGAGACCTAGTCGGCCGGGCCGACCGGGTTCGCCGATTAGACCTCGTCGATGAGGGAGCCGTAGACGGACTCGGCGTCGGCGGGCACGTCGAAGTCGTGGTAGTGTTCGCCCTTCTCGTTCGAGAGGATGTTGAGGGCGGCGGCCGCGCCGTCGCCGGCGGAGATGACGGCCTGCCACTCCTCGGCGCGGACCATCGCACCCGTCGCGTAGGCACCCTCGACGCTCGTCTCCATCGTCACGTCCACGTCGACGATTTCGTCGTCGAACGCGCAGCCGAGCGACTCCGCGAGATCGCGGTTCGCACCCGTGGCGAGCACGACGTAGTCAGACTCGTACTCGTCGTCGTCGGTCGTGACAACGAAGCCGTCGTCTCCCTCGCTCACGTCAGTGACTTCCTCGCCCTGGTGGCGCTTCGCGTCGAAGTGGTCGACCTGCGTGCGGAGCGTCTCCATGTAGTCCGTGCCGTCGATGGAGCCGATTCCGGGGTAGTTGAACAGATGCGCCTTGTGCATCCACGTCTTGTCCGTGTCGAACACCGTCGTGGAGAGCCCGTTCTTCGCGGCGAAGAGGGCGGTTGTCAGACCAGCGGGACCGCCGCCGATGACGATTACGTCTGCCATGTTCCATGGACTAGCGTACTCGATAAAGAACCCCAGTAAAGCGGTTATTTTGTAGTACTCTCGATTACGTGCCGACGTAGGATGGGGTTTGTAGCGCGCCCGCGAGGGGTCGCCCCGCCGCAGTCGATTCCGGATTCCCCTCACTCTTAGTGCCGCGGTTCGTGTGCCCCCGCCATGGGCCGCGACCGACTCTTCGCCGCCGCCCCGCTCCTCGCGGCGGCTATCTGGGGCGGGATGTACGTCGTCAGTAAGTGGGGGTTCCGGTCGATACCGCCGCTGACGCTCGCCTTCCTGCGCGTCGCTCTTGGTGCCGGCGTGCTCTACGTCGCCGTGCGAGCGACCACTCCGTCCCGGTCGTTCGACCGTGGCGAGTGGCGACGGTTCGCCGCGCTCGCAGGGTGGCTGACCGCGGCGCTTTCGACCCAGTTCGTGGGGACCGACCTGACGAACGCGAGTCAGGGCTCGTTGCTGACCGTCCTGACGCCGGTGTTCATGCTCGCGTTGGGTGTGACGGCCCTCGACGAGCGCCTCACGCGCCGGAAGTCGGTCGGGACGGCGCTGGCGACGGTCGGCACGCTCGTCGTCCTCTCGGGGCAGTACGACGCGGCCGCGTTCGCCGGCGGGAGCGTCTCCGGCGTCGCGTTGCTCCTGTTTTCGGCGCTCTGTTTCGCCGCGTTTTCGGTGTTCGCAAAGCCGCTCATCCGACGGTATTCGGCGCTCGAAACCGCGACGTACGCGACGGTGCTGTCGGTGCCGCTGTTCGGCGCGCTCGTCCCCGTGGAGTTCGTTCTCAATCCGGCAGCGTTCGACTCGATTTCGCTCTCACTACCGGTCGTGGGCGCGGTTCTCTACCTCGGACTGCTGAGCACTGCGGCCGCGTGGTACTGTTGGTACAAAGGCATGGAGTACGCGGACGCGAGCGCCGTCGGCGTCTTCTTCTTCGCCCAACCGGTCGTCGGAATCCTGCTCGGTGCCGTCTTCCTGCGCGAACCGGTCGGCCTCGAACTCCTCAGCGGGGGCGCGGTCCTCGCCGTCGGGGTCCTTCTCGTGAACACGGACTAACAGAGGTAACTCGTCCCGTCGGACGGGCTCGGTACCGGCCGGTTCGACGGCCGGATTGACGACCCGCGGGACGCCCGCCGCCCAGTTCGTCTACTCGTGCGGCGTTACTCGTCGAACTGCGACTCGGCGAACGAGACGGCGAACTGGTCGCGCATCTCGCGACGGAGCATCTCACTCATCACCTCGTAAACGACCGGTTGCGGATACTCCTCCAGTAGTGCGGCGAGTTCGACGGCGCAGTCGGATTTCAGGGCGGCGAATTCGGCAGTCCACGGCGGGTTGCTCATCACCCGCACATCCCGTTCCACGTAGTTATGAATTCTGATTGAAACAAAGTACCATAATCGACAGCCTCAGACCCGTCACTCGCCGAAAAATGTGGTCGACGTTCGGTAGAAGGTGCCGGTCTGGCGGGGCGAAATCGCCCCACGGATGCCCTCAATCGAGCACCCTCTCACGGTAACCTGTGGTGGTCGCGCGGTGGTTCGTCTGCGCTACGCTACGTTACTCGAAGAGTTCGACGGCCTGGTCGTAGCGGGCGGCGGGCTCGTCCCAGTCGA